>DATIEH010000447.1:0-8236 GCA_035455905.1 Binatia bacterium
CAGATTTCGAGATGCGGCAGGACGAGCCAGTTGAGCTTGATGCCTTCGGGCTTGATCGAGCCATCGATCAGCGGATGGGTGCGGTCATAATCGCCGCAGGCGATCGTCAGTTGCAGTGCCATAGTACTCCCCATGCTGCTAACTACGAAGAAACGAGGCGCACAAAGGAACCCTCACCCTTCCCTCTCCCACAAGTGGGCGAGGGTAAGAAAGAGACACACATCTGGTCCGCTTGCTTCGGAAAATTCCCCCTCGCCCATTCCGATGGGAGAGGACGAGGGTGAGGGCATTTTCAGTGAGCGAGCGAAGATCCATGAAAACCCTCTGTGTGAGAAATTTTTACGCCAACTTGTCTGCCCATTTCCCCAGAATTTTTTCACGCAGCGCCTGGCTCGAGCGCGACACTTTCGGAAACGTGTCCTTCCATTCGTACGGCCTCGTTGCGTCGATGATGGCGCGCGAGTTGAAGCCTTTCCGGTCTTTGTGAATGATCGGATCCAGTGGTCCGCTCCAGCAGCGGCGCAGTATCTCGATGTCGATCGACGGATCGCTGCGCGTGCACACGGCCCACAGGACTTCGTTCAAATTGGTCGGATCGATGTCGTCATCCACCACGACGGTGTAGCGGCCAAGATAAGCGGCTGCGTGGCATTCGGTCGCGATCAATCCCGCCTGGCGAGCGTGTCCTGGGTACCGCTGCTTGATCGACACGACGAGGAACAGATAAGCCGCGCCGGCCGCTTCGTGGTACCACACTCCGCGCACGTCAGGGACACCGGCCGCCTCCAAATCATCCCACACCAGCGCGGCTTTGAGTGGAGCACGCCACTTTCTTGTATAGCCCAAGAGAACCGGATCGTTTCGATGCATCACGGTGTGAATCTTTACAATCGGCTCCGGACGAGACGAGCTGCCGTAATATCCAGTCCATTCGCCGAAAGGACCTTCGATCTGTTCCGGTCCCGGCACGCACTCGCCTTCCAGGACGATTTCCGCCGTGGCCGGAATCGGCAAACCGGTGAATTCACCGCGGATCACGTCCACGGGCTCGCCCTGAATACCGCCGATAAAGTCGTACTCACAGACTCCGTAAGGCACCTCGAGGGCGCCGGCCAGAAAAATCAACGGATCGTGGCCGACGGAAATCGCTACCTTGAAGGGTTCGCCTCGGGCAAATGCCTTGTCCCGATGAATGCGCCCATGCCGTCCCGGCGCGATATAGAAGCCGACGGTGTTCTCGTCATGAATCATCACGCGCGCAGTGCCGAGATTGGTCCAGCCTTCCTCGGGATCATGTGTGATGTTTACGCTTCCCGTCCCAATGTACCTGCCGCCGTCCAATTCGAACCACCGCGGCGTCGGGAAAGCCAGAATATTCACATCTCTTCCGCGCTGAATGTTTTCCAGCACCGGTCCGTCGCTTACCACCCGCGGGGCGAGATGTTTTAACTTTTTCGAGCGGCTGCGCCATTCCGAGACGAACTCCATCGCGTTGAGATGTTGCGGTATGCCGAGACTCAAACCGAGCCGCTGGGTCGATCCCAGCGAATTGACCAGAACGCGATAACCCTTCGGATAGCCTTTTACAGAGTCGAACAACACCGCCGGCGAGCTGCCCCGTTCGTTGACGATGTCCGCGACGCCGCCGATTTCCAGATCCCAATCGGCCCCCTCGATGGCGCGAATTTCGCCGAGCTCCTCGGCTTGCTTGAGCCAACTTCTCAGACCGTCTGGTTGTTTCATGACTCCTCATTAGAAGTTCAAACCGTTCAACGCTTTGCTCGGTTCGAGCCGTTAAATCGTTTTCTGAAACACACTGACCACGAAATCCGAACCGAAAACAGCTTGAACGACTTGAACTATTTGAACAGCTTGAACGCTTTAGAATCCCTTTTGCGCTTCCCTCAACAATCGCAAATCCAGCACGCGCGACAACGGGGTTTCATCTTTTAAAGCCAGGCGCTCGGTCTCGCGCTTGAGTCCTTCACGGATGCCCTTTTCGTCCATATCCCCGTCTTTCGAAAACGCCGGCAACATGGATTTGTAAAGCTCCGTCGCAGAGCTCGAATTCACGCTCCACTCCTTGCTGATGAATTGAATCGAATCCGCCGGCCGTTGCTGAATGAAGCGCAAGCTTTTGATGGTGGCACTCAACATTCTGCGTACGAGGTCCGGTCGATCGCGGATCAATTTGTCTGAAGTTCCCACACCCGAGAGCGACTGTTCGACATAGTCACCGAAGTAAGCCAACGTTCGATAACCCATCTGCGTCGCCATCGTGTTGAAGGGCGGCGATAACACGCCGGCATCGACGCTGCCGGCCTTCATCGAGGTCAAAATATTCGAAGTCGTTCCCGTGCCGATGAGCGCGACCTCGCGATCCGGAATGAGACCGTTCTTGACCAGCACGTAACGCGCGAGCGTGTCCGTGGAGGAGCCGACCGCAGTAATGCCAATAATTTTGTTTTTGAGCTCCATTATCGACTTGATCTCTGGCTTCGCCACTAACCAAAAAGACGGTTTGATCGTCAAAAAACCGATCACCTTGACCGGCAGCCCGCGCGCGGCGCCGGCCATCACTTGGGACTGCGCGCCGGAAAAATCGATATCGCCGGTCGTCAGCGCCGTCACCTGAATGGTCGAAGCTACCAGCACCATCTGCAGATCGATACCCTCGGCTTGAAAAATTCCCTTTTCGCGGCCAAGCGTAACCGGCAAATAGTTCAAGCTCTTCGCCGGATAGGCAAAGCGCACTCGGTCTGCCGCATTAATTTCCGTAGCGAATAACCAAAGGAACAACAGAGCGGATGCGAAATACCTTCTTAATATGAGACTCGTATACCCTCCTCAGCATCGCACCATTCTCATCCTGAGCCAGCAGGCGAAGGATCTTCGCTTGCTCAGCATGACATTTCTGCACATGGCTGTAACTTGAGAGTGAGTCAAGACAAATAGACCTAGCGAGCACAAAAAATCTCCTTTTGCTGACCTAGGCCTCACTTCATCCCCAACTCGTGCAATGCGTCTCTGAGCATCGCCGAAATCGACGACTCTCCCACGCCACCGCTTCCTGCACTTTTGTTACCCGCAAACACATCATCTCGCTTTGATACCCAAGTCTCTTTGCGCTTCCTTCACCAAGGTCAAATCGGCAACTTCGTTCGGTAAAACCTGGCGAGTGACTTTGGCGTCCTTCATCGCTGCTTCGATAACCGCCTGTAGGCCGTCTGCTGGAATATTTCCGTCGCCATTGAAGACGCGCACCACCGAATCGTAGGACAGTGCCGCATTTTCCTTCGAGGTCCGTCCCCATTCCATCAATGTTTGGATCGCCCCGTCACGGTTACTGCGGACGAAGCGATTGGCTTTGATCAAAGCTTTTATGACCCTTTTGATTTCGTCCGGCCTATCGCTGATCTTTTTGAGATTCGCCCCCAAGCCGACAAACGGAAAAGTGAACAACTCGTACGCTCGGGCCAAAGCGCGGAAGCCGAATTTTCGCCCCTCCACGTCCGCGGGCGGAGAGATCACAATGACATCGACAATGCCTTCCTTGAGCGCCGTGAAACGCGCCTGGTCGGCTCCCAGAGCGATTATTTTAATCTCCTTCTCGGGATCGACACCTGAGTATCTGAACATCATCCGCGCGGCGATGTCCGCGGTGGCGCCGAACGTGCTCACGCCGAGAGTTTTTCCTTTGAGCTCTTTTACGGATTTGAACTCCTGGCGCGCCAGCAGCATCTGAGTCGGGCTGTCGAGAAAGCTCGCCACCACCCGCACCGGCAGCCCGCGAATCGCGGCACGCACGACCGAGCCGAAGATCGTCGTGTAATCGATATCGCCGGTCGCAAGCGCCGTGATCGAGACATTGGCATTCATCCGGATCACTTCCGCCTCGATATCCTCCTCTTTGAAAAAACCACGCTTCAGCGCTACCGCGGGGGTCAAAAATGCGGCGTCGAGACTAGACACCGAGATTCTGACTTTATCCGCAGCATTCGCCGCTTCGGCGAAGCACGCCAGGACAATAATGACGCCGGAGATTGCCCATCGTTGTTTCATTCTTCTCATCGTCCTTTTTCACTGCCAGCCCCGACGGGAAAAAGCCATGTTGAAATTCATTACGGAGATGCGAATTTTGTCCGCGCCATCGCCGCTGCCACCGACGACAACCCAAGCCGCCGATAGGGCAGCCAGCATTGCGATAGCAACTTTTCTCATCGAGAGGCGGAGCCTTTCACTTACGATATTCTTCAGCGGCTTCGAGGATGGACTGCGCAATCGCACCGTAGGCGCCGCAACGGCAGATGTTGCCGCTCAGCCAGGCGGCAATTTGATCGCGCGTGGGGTTGGGGTTCTCGTTTAGCAATGCTTTAGCGGCCATAATTTGTCCCGGCGTGCAATAACCGCACTGCGCTCCGATATTCCGGATAAACGCTTCTTGGAGTGGATCGAGCTTTTCGCCGGCGGCGACGCCTTCAATGGTCAGAACTGATTTCTGATGAGCCTCAAACGCCAAAAAGTTGCACGAGCTCACGGGTCGGGCATCGACCAATACGGTGCAGGCACCGCAGACTTCGGACTCGCAGGATCGTTTCGTCCCCGTGAGGCGTAAACGGTTGCGCAAAAGCTCGAGCAAAGTTTCCTCGATCGGCACATCGCCCGACCAAGTTTGGCCATTGACGGTCACGGATAGTTTGAAACTGGATTGCGGCGTCATAGGATTGGCAATGGTTCTTTAACCAAGCTTTTAGTATGAATGTGGAATCGAGGGCAACACCGGCAAAGCGCCTCAGTGCCATTTCCCGCTAAACATGGTAAGCAAACGAAAACCGCATCGTTGAAACGAAAGGATCTCGTAATCACTCGTCAATAGGAAGGAGTCTCATATGTATAACGGACAAAAAGTGGTTGACGTGCACGGTCACATGACGACGCCGGCGCCGTTTCGCCAGTTTCTCGCTGAAACAGTTTCGCAGAACACGTCGGGCCGCAAGCTCGAAATGACCGATGAGCAGCTGGCAAACGCGCAACAGCGCCATCTCAAGTTCATGGACGACCGCAACATCGACATCCAGCTCATCGGCCCGCGACCGATTGCCATGTGGCATTGGATGCGGCCGTTCCTGCAGGAATATTGGTGCCGCGTGACCAACGATGTGATCGCGCGTATCGTGAAACTTCACCCCGATCGCTTTCGCGGCATGGCGCAACTGCCGCAGTCTAAGGAAAAAGATACGCGCAGCTGCATCGCGGAGCTCGAACGTTGCATAAAGGATCTCGGGTTTGTCGGCGCCTATCTGAATCCCGACCCCGCCGGCGACAAGCAGACCCCCGGCGTACACGAGGAATATTGGTATCCGCTTTACGAAAAGGCCATCGAACTCGACGTGCCGTTGATGGTGCATCCGTCGATTAGTTACGATCGGCGCCTGGAAATCATTCCGGCCAATTATCAGATGAATAATTACCTTGAAGAATTCGTCGCTATGCAGCTTTATTCGCACAGCAAAGTCTTCGAGCGTTTTCCTAAACTGAAGATCGTCATTTGCCACTGCGGCGGCGGCTTGAATCGTTTCATTCCCACCGATCACCACGTCGGCCAGCGAGACCTGAAGAATAATTTATACTACGATGCCTGCTGCTACGATGTTCATTACCTCGAAGCGGCCATCAAACAGCGCGGTGTGGATCAGATGCTCTTCGGCTCCGAATCCCCGGGGTCTGGTGGCGCCGTGCGGCCGGAAACCGGCAAACCGTCAGATGATCTGATCCCGGTGATCGACGGCCTCGGTTTTTTGAGTACCGAAGACAAAATGAAAATCTTTCAAAAGAATCCCCTTAAAGTATTTACCAAGGTGAAGATCTAAAGATGGAGAGAGATGAATGGCGTTAAAGAACCTCAACAAACCGGTACCCAGAATTGAAGGAGCAGAGAAGGTTTCAGGTCGAATGCGCTATGCGGCCGATATTCCAGTTCCCGCGGCATTGTCGGCGAAGATTCTGCGCGCGTCTTTGCCCCATGCGCGTATTCTCGGCATCGATAGCAGCAAAGCTGCCAAGCTTCCCGGGGTTCGAGCGATTATCACCGGCGCCGATGTCGCCGGCGTGATGGTCGGTTTGCGCATGAAGGACATGCCGCTGTTGGCGCAAAATCGGGTGCGCTACGTCGGCGAGCCCGTCGCGGCGGTGGCGGCCGACAATGATGAGATTGCCGAAGACGCTCTCGGCCTCATCGATGTGCAATATGAAGAGCTCCCCTTTGTCACCGATCCGGTCGAGGCGATTCGTCCGGGAGCGCCGCTGCTGCACGAGAACCCCGCACAATATAAAAACGCGCCTGAGCGCGACACCGAGTTGCCGAACGTGCAGTCCTACGGCAAATGGTCGAACGGCGATCTCGAAGCCGGTTTTCAAAAAGCTGCGCGTATTTTCGAGCACACCTTTCGGACACCTTTGGGATTTCACGGCTATATCGAACCCCACGCCTGCACGGTGAAGATCAACGACGACAATCGGGTCGAGATTTGGGCATCCAACAAAGCTCCATTCACCTTGCGCAGCCGCTTTGCGCGCGATGTTGGTCTCGACGAAACCAACATCAAAATTCATATTCTCCCGGTGGGCGGGGATTTCGGCGGCAAGACTTCCGTCGTCGAAGCGCCGGTCTGCTATTTTCTCGCAAAAAAGACCGGCAAACCGGTCCGCATGGTGCTTGAGTACAGCGAAGAGCTGACCGCGGTGTCTCATCGACATCCCGCGGTGATCACTCTGCGCAGCGGCGTCGACGCTGATGGCAGGCTCTGTGCCATGCAGGTGCGAGCCGTTTTCAGTGGCGGCGGCTATGCCGCGCTGAAGGCCAATGCTGAAGTGACGGTCCAGGGACCGCGGCGCGCCGCAAGCTATTACCGCATCCCGGCGATTCAGGTCGAGACCATTTGCGCTTACACCAACCAGGTTCCCTGCACACAGACGCGCACGCCGGGCAGCCCGCAGACGACATTTGCCGTTGAATCCCACATCGACATCATCGCCCGCGAGTTGGGCATGGATCCCGTCACCTTCCGCATGAAAAATCTGCTCAACGACGGCGATCCAACGCCATTTGGACAGAAGCTCAAGGGCGTAGTCGTCAAGGAAGTACTCCAGAAAGCGCTCGACAGCGCAGGCTGGAAAAAACCCAAGGGCAAAAATATCGGCCGCGGCGTTGCGGTTTACGAACGGCCGTCCGGCGCTGGCAAATCGGGCGCGGCGATTACCATCGAGCAAGATGGCGCGGTGAGCGTCAATTTGGGGGTGCCTGACGTCGGCCCCGGCATTCACACCGTGGTCCAGCAGATCGTCAGTGAAGTTCTCAATCTGCCACGTGAGCGCGTCAAGATCGTGGTCGCGGATACCGACACCTCCCCGTATGATTCGGGTACCGGCGGCAGCAAATCCACCAACAGCGTCGGCACAGCAGCGTACCAAGCCGTCAACGAACTCAAAGAAAGATTAGTCGCGCTGTCGGCTACGAAGCTGGGCTGCCAAACAGAACAGATTCAGGCGGTGAATGGCCGCTACAACGCTCCTGGACGGAAAGCGATGCCGTTCAGTGAGATCATCGCACTTGCGGTAGAGCAGAATGGCGGCCCGCTCACACATCTGAGCATCTACGAGCCGTCGCGCGCACCGATCACTTCCTTTGCCGCGCAGGTCGCTGAAATCGAGGTGGATCCCGGCACCGGTCACGTCAAGGTGAAGAAACTCACGACGGTGCACGATTCCGGCACGGTATTGAACCACCTGAGCTACACCGGACAAATCGATGGCGGCGTGATCACCGGGTTGGGATTCGCTCTTATGGAAGACAATTCGTTGGTCGACGGCAGAATGCTCACCGCCAACCTCGGCGAGTTTAAAATGGCCACCATCGCCGACGTGCCCAAGCTCACGACCGTGCTGATCGAGGACGCCGACGGGCCGATCCCGTACCACGGCAAAGCGATCGCGGAGATTCCCAATGTCCCCACAGCCGCCGCCATCGCCAATGCCATCGAAGACGCGGTCGGCGTACGCCTGTACGATTTACCGATCACGTCCGAAAAAATCTACGCAGCGTTGAACAACAGGAAATAGTGCCGGCGCCTTAGTTCACGCGTCCTCTTGTCCCGTGGGTTCAGCGATCCCACGATGCCTCTAAACGCCTGGCAGAATCTTACGCTTCATTGCTTACTTGGATTACTCCGCTCACATC
>DATIEH010000448.1:0-2409 GCA_035455905.1 Binatia bacterium
GCGGTCACACCGTAAACCCCGAGCGCGCTGAATGTTTTCAGGTCCGCTTGCGCACCGGCGCCAGCACTACTATCAGAGCCGGCGATGGTTAGGCCAACAGCCGTAGCGGCGCTCTGTGAGCGCCGAGCCTTTTTGTTTGACATCGAATCCGGCGGTCAGAGGCCGCCGCTACAGGATTTACGCGCCGTCGCTGCCGATCGCCTCGACCGGGCATCCTTCCATCGCCTCCTTGCACAGGGCTTCTTCCTCAGGCGATTCGGGCTGTTTATAAACATAAGAATGGCCGCCGTCATCGTTGCGACGAAAATTCGCCGGAGCAGTTTCACGGCAAAGGTCACAGTCAATGCACTGGTCATCGACATAGAACTTTCCGTCTACATTTTCCGGATATTTATTTGCGACATCAGCCATTTTTTCAAAAGCTCGGAAGCGACGGGGAGTGTAGGATGATTCAATACTGGCGCAACGGCTTTTTGCCACGCACGGCCGCATCCAATCTCGATTACCATAGCATTATAAAATGAGTCCGCGCTCAAAAACAGAGGTTCGCCGGAAACTGCGGATCTTTGCCGTGGAATTGGTCATCTACTCGGCCTTGGTGACCGTTTACTTCCTGGCCGTTCTGCACTTTCTCAGCGATTGGCTGGTGCAACTGGAAACGCGGCACGTCCATACCTACGCGCTGGTTTCGATTTTGCTGATTATCGGCCAGGCCGCTGTTCTGGAAGCAGTTACGACCGGATTACTGCGTCTTCTGCGTCGAGCTTTTCGCCGCTAATGTATTTCCCGATTTCGCACAGCGAGGTCAGTTTGGCGTATCTGGTCGTCGTGGGATTTCTAATTGGCGTGATGGGGGGATTTTTCGGCGTTGGCGGCAGTTTTATTGCCGGCCCAGCTCTGCGCCTGGTGGGCATTGATTGGAATTTTGCCGTCGGCACCGACTTAGCCCACATCGTCGGCAAGTCAGTAGTTGCGGCAAAACGTCATCGCGCGCTCGGCAACGTTGACATGCGATTGGGGTTGATCATGGCAATTGGAACTATCGGCGGGGCGGAAATAGGTGCGCAGTTAATCGAAGCGCTTAAACGGGCCGGCAATGTCAATCTCGTCGTCAGCGTCGTCTCTATTGTCATTTACGTCGGCATTTCAACATTCATGATTTGGGAGAGCATGAAGACTCTTGCACGGGCCAGACGATCTCTCCCACAAAAATCCAGCGGCTCCGGCTCCAAAACTGACGTTTCCGCCTTCCAACATATCACTGAAAAGATCCAACGGTGGCGAATTCCGCCGATGATCTCTCTTCCAGAATCCGGCGTCACTATTTCGCTTTGGGTCATTCTGCTGGTAGCGTTCGTCGGTGGGTTGTTTAGCGGATTCCTTGGCGGTGGGGCCGGTTATATCCGCATGCCATCGATGGTTTACGTTCTTGGAATTCCTACCCATCTCGCGGTTGGGACGGATCTCTTCGAAATCATCATCTCAGCCAGCTACGGCACTTTTACTCATGCCATCAAAGGCAATGTCGATATTTTGATTGCGTTGGTCATGAACACTGGTGCCGCTGTCGGCGCGCAAATCGGCGCCCTCTCCACACAATATTTCGCCGGCCCGAAAATTCGTCTCGCCTTCGTCCCCCTCCCGCTCATCGGCGCAGCCATTGTCATTTACACCATGGTCAGCGGTCACAAATTATGAATATCCTGATTTGCAGCGACGGCACACCCGCGTCTGACAACGCCGCCCAGCTTGGTGGCACGTTAGCCCGGGCGAGCAAAGCCCAAGTCACACTTCTTGGCATTGCCGAAAAATCCGCAGACGAACAACCGTTGCGTCAAGCTCTGGATCGACAAACTAACATTCTGCGAGAAGCCGGCGTCGAGCTTCGGACCGTTATCCAAACCGGCGAGCCGACTGCGCAGATTCTAAGCGAAACATCTGCCAGGAAGTACGATCTCATCGTCATCGGTTCCCGCCGCAAGGACGACGCCGGGCATCTTTGGCAATCGCAGCGCACCTACGAAATTATCAAAGCCATGGAACCGCCGGTGCTGGTGGCAATCGGTGCGCACGAGCGTGTGTCACGCATTCTTCTTTGCAGCGGCGGGAAGCGTTTTATCGATGATGCCGTTCGCCTCACTGCTACGTTAGCGGCGCCGCTACATGCCGAAGTGACCTTGTTCCATGTCATGGCCGAGCCTCCGGCAATTTACGCTCATCTCATCGAAATGGAGGAAGATGTGGATGCTTTACTCGCTTCCCATTCGGAGCTTGGTCGCAATTTGGCGGCGGAGAAAAAAGCACTCGAAAAACTTGGCGTCTCCGTCAAAGTCCGGATCCGGCACGGTTTCATTATCGACGAACTTTTGGAGGAAATGCGGGAAGGGAATTACGATCTCATCGTTTCCG
>DATIEH010000449.1:0-4061 GCA_035455905.1 Binatia bacterium
CAACGATGATCAGACTCGGCAGCACCACTCCGGCATGCCAGGGATCGAAATAAACCAGCATTTCCTGCAGGCCAAGAAAATACCATGGCGCCTTTGAAGGGTTTGGCGTACGGGTCGGATTGGCGGGTTCCTCGAGAGGTGCATCGACCGTGAGAGCCCAGAGCGTCAGTGCGACAAGCACGAACAACGTGACGAGAAACTCCATCCGTACGAGATGCGGCCACGTATGAATTTTATCGTCAACCGGAAGCTTTCTTTCGCGAGCGGCCTCTGCCATAGGTCAATGCCTCGATTCTGAAAACGCTTATTCTATAACGACGGGCCAGAGAAACCGTCCCGGCGAATGCGCCAGAAATGGACGGCCATCAAAATACTGGCGACGAAGGGTATGAAGATGCAATGGAGAATATAGAAACGCAGTAATGTATGGGGACCGATTTCACCGCCGCCGAACAAAAAGGCGCGCGCGTCATAGATCGGATTGGCGCCGACGAATTCGGCGAACGGTCCCTCATATCCGAGGAGCGGTGTGGCACGCGCCATGTTGGAACCGACGGTCACCGCCCAGATCGCCAACTGATCCCAGGGCAACAGATAACCTGTAAAACTTAGAAGCAGTGTCAAGACCAACAGCAGCACGCCCACGATCCAGTTAAACTCGCGTGGCGGCTTGTAAGAGCCGGTCAAGAAAACCCGAAACATGTGCAGCCAGACGAAAACGATCATCGCATGCGCTGCCCAGCGATGCATATTCCGCATCAACATACCGAACGGCATATCGTTGTCGAGATACTTCATGTCCGCGTAGGCGTATTCAGCGACGGGCCGGTAGTAAAACATCAAATATATTCCGGTCACCACCGTGACAAGAAACATAAGAAAAGTGAGCCCGCCCATGCACCAGGTAAAGCGCATACGCACCGCGTGACGGCGCACCTTGGCCGGATGAAGGTGAAGGAACACATTCGACGTCACCATCATCACGCGGTTTCTCGGCGTATCTTCGTATCCATGACGAAAAATCGATTTCCAAACGTGGCTCTCGACGATATCGTTCTTGATTTTATCCAAAAGGGCCATAAATCTTTCCGTTACACTTTCAAAACACTATCCGCGTATTGCTCATCCGGCTCCGTCCCTGGCGCCATCTTGTAAACTTTATTCTTATCCACCAGCAGTTGACCGTCTTCGCCTACGGATATTTTGAAACGGTCCATCGGACGCGGCGCCGGGCCTTCGAAGTTGAGACCGCTTTTGTAATAACCGCTGCCGTGACAGGGGCATTTGAATTTGTTTTCCGCCGCCAACCAACGGGGTGTGCAGCCAAGATGCGTGCATTTGGCAAAGATCGCATAAATGCCCGTGTCTTCGCGCACGATCCAAACGCGCTGATCCTGCTTGTACTTTTCGCTGACCTCGCCAATCGCATAATCGTTTGGAAACCCTGCTTTGAATGTCGCTGGAGGTTGGAAGAGCACCCGGGGAAACGCCGAACGAAGAAACCCCAAAAGGCCCAAGCCGCCAAAGATGCCAAAACCACCCCACCCTAAACGAGTGAAAAAATCTCTCCGCGACCAGATGCCGCGTTTTTCTTTTTCTGGTTCCGCCATACTGCCTATCCTTTAATCCAGCTAATCACGGCGCCCCAAATGATGAAAATGACTCCACCACCCATCAAAACCAAACCCACGGGCCCAAACACAAATGACAACCCCGCCCCTAAAACGAATATCAACACTCCGGTTCCGAGCGGATTGAACGGCGCCGGGGCCGATCCTGCTGCGCCTCGCTGGTCATCAGCTTTGTGGATGAACTCCTCGCGAACGAGCGCAAACGCTAACTCTTTAAGATCTTCACGCCGCTCAGGGTCGGCGCCCTGAATCAGACGGCCAAGCTCTTGAGCTAACCTTTCGATCTCTTGTTCACGCGCTTCGGGCGCTAGATTGGCAGGATCAGATGTCACATGAGATTAGAGTTGTTGATTATTATAGAAATTTTTCTTTGTCAACGACTTGGGATCAGCTCAGCGACTGAGAAGCACCACAGCCATTGCAGCGAGTCCCTTGCCGCTCCCCGTCCATCCCATTTTTTCTGTCGTGGCCGCTTTGACACTGATCCGATTTGCCGGAACGCGGCAAATCGCCGCGACGCTGCGGCGCATGGTTTCGTAATGCGGCGATAGCTTCGGCTGCTGTGCCACAACGGTGACGTCGGCGTTGATGAGCTTAAAGCGTCGACGCTGTATGATACGGAGTACCTCTTTCAGGAGTTTTGCGCTCTCGATGTTTTTGTATGCGGGATCGTGGTCAGGAAAATGGCTGCCGATATCTCCTTCGCACAACGCGCCGAGCATCGCGTTCATCAAAGCATGAAGCACGGCGTCGGCATCGGAATGGCCGGCGAGTCCGCGGTCGTGCGGAATTTCAACGCCGCCTAACATGAGTTTTCGCCCGCGGCGAAATCGATGCGCGTCAAAACCGTGCCCGATACGGATTTCCGTTGCCATCTTCGTTGATCTGCTATCGCGGCATCATCACCCGAAGGCGACGAACAATCAACAAGGGCATCCGATGATGATTTTGTGCATTGCGAGTGCTGTGGCGTTGCTCGACACCCTGGGTTATAATCGGCTCCGCTTCCACGGCGATGCGATCACGCATGATCTCACTTTTCCTTTTGTTGTTTTTTGGTCTGCCGCTCTACACGGTCTTATCCGGAGAAGCGCCTTTGGGGCGGGACTTCCGCACTGCTGATCGTTCCAGCACCGGGATGGCGCCGCGCCCCGACCAAACGCCTGAAGCCGTCGTCCAGATCTATTATGCGCGGGCGCTCAATTGGCGCGGCATTTTCGGCGTGCATACCTGGATTGCCACCAAACCGGAGGACGCGGCCGAATACACGGTTCACCAAGTGATTGGATGGCGCATGTTTCGAGGTTTGCCTGTGGTGGTTTCAGCCCCGGGCACTCCCGACGGGCGTTGGTTCGGCAATGAGCCGACGTTGATCACCGATTTGCGCGGTGAGAGCGCTGCCGTTGCGATTCCGAAAATAGTTGCAGCCGTCGCCAGCTACCCATATCAAAACGAATACAAACTATGGCCCGGCCCCAACAGTAATACGTTCATGGCCTACATCGGACGCAACGTGCCCGAGCTGCACATGGACCTCCCCGCCACGGCGATCGGCAAAGATTATCCTATAAATGGTTCAATCTGGGATCGCACACCAAGCGGGACGGGCTATCAGCTCTCGATGCTGGGCGTCCTGGGCGTCTCTCTGGGGCGCCAAGAGGGATTCGAGCTCAACCTGCTCGGCCTAAATTTCGGCATCGATTTCCTCAACCCTGCGCTGAAGCTCCCGTTCATCGGCCGGCTAGGAGTAAGCGAGCGCTGAAGAACCGGTTCAGTAGCCCAACATCTCGGATGGCAGCACTACGACCCTGGTCCAGGGGCTATCGAGCGCTGATCTTTCTAGCGACTGCCTGGGCGCTCGCGTCGTGCATATTTTTGCTCGACAGCAATCTCTCTTCGGAACGTGAAAAGTTTCAGGAATCGGATTTTATCATGACCTTCTATGTCGCCGGGCATTTGGCGGCTAGCGGCCGTTATGACCAGCTGTATCCATCACCCACCGCTCGTTCGTTCATTGATAGTCCTTTCGATGAAGCGGCGCACAAGCTCTTGCCACATTTACCGAGGACGACCACGGGCGCCTATATGTATACCCCCCTTGTCGCGGGGTTTTTTGCACCGTTTCATTGGCTCGATCCCAATAGCGCAATGCTGGTTTGGCAGATCTTCTCGATTGTAGCATTGGCGGCATCGGCGTTTCTCTTGGCGCAGATTACCCAAGTAAAGGCATCGGATATCTTTTTTCTGTCGTTCTTGTTCGCGCCGGTCTTTTTGACATTGTGGGCCGGTCAACTCGGTTTGGCGTTCGGCTTGTTGCCGCTGTGTTTCGGTTATTTTTTAATTTTGCGGGGAAAACCGTTGTTTGCTGGAATGGTTTGGTCGTTGCTTTTGCTCAAACCTCAATTTTTTTTTCCAGCAGCATTTGTCGCT
>DATIEH010000450.1:0-3421 GCA_035455905.1 Binatia bacterium
CTTTAATTTCGCGACCCAGTTTTCGACTTCGCTCGGCACATCGTAAACTTTGGGTGTGAGCTGTTTTCGGTTTTTGACCGCCCATTCGGAAGCGAGCGCCTGCGTAGCAAAGCTCATGTCCATGACCGACGCGGGATGGCCTTCAGCCGCGGCGAGATTCACCAACCGTCCTTCGCCGATCAGATAAATTCGTTTACCGCCGGGCAGGACATAGGCGTCGACGCAGTTGCGGACATTTTTTTCTACTCTGGTGGAAAGCTTCTTTAGCGCCTTGAGATCGATTTCAATGTCGAAGTGACCCGAGTTGCAGATTACCGCGCCATCTTTCATCGCTTTCAGATGTTCTTCGGCGATCACGTGCATGTCACCGGTGAGCGTGATGAAGAGATCGCCGATGCGCGACGCCTCTTTCATCGTCATGACTTCCAGGCCATCCATGGCCGCTTCGAGAGCGCGCACCGGATCGACTTCGGTGACGATCACCTTGGCGCCCATGCCGCGGGCCCGGGAGGCAACGCCCTTGCCGCACCAACCGTAACCGGCGACCACCACTCGTTTGCCGGCGATGAGCATGTCGGTCGCTCGTATCACGCCGTCAATGGTCGATTGCCCGGTACCGTACCGGTTGTCGAACAGATGCTTGGTCGCTGCGTCATTGACCGCAATAACAGGGATTTTCAGCGCACCGTCCCTTTCCAGAGCGCGCAGCCGAATCACGCCCGTCGTAGTCTCTTCCATGCTCGCGATTAAGTCGGGCGCGAGATGGGCATAATCGGTGTGCAGCAAAGAAACCAAATCGGCGCCGTCGTCCATCGTGATGACAGGTTGATGATCGAGCGCGGCGCGCAGGTGACTGTAGTAACTCTTGTTGTCTTCCCCTTTGATCGCAAACACCGGCACCTTGTCATGCTGAACCAGTGACGCCGCAACATCGTCCTGAGTCGAGAGCGGATTCGACGCGCAGAGCAGCACATCTGCGCCGCCTGCTTTAAGCGCCTGCACCAAGTTCGCGGTTTCTGCTGTCACGTGCAGGCAGGCCGAGAAGCGCATGCCGCGGAGCGGTTTTTCTTTTTCGAATCGCTCCTTCACTCTCCGCAGCACAGGCATGTCTTGCCCGGCCCAGAGAACTCGCTTGCGCCCGCCGTCCGCGAGACGCAAATCTTTAACGTCGTATTTCTTACCCGCCATCGTACCGCTTCCTCCGCGTAATATTGGTGAGTTAAACCCGGCCTGCAGCTTTTTTGAGATCGGCCGCTCGATCCGTTCTTTCCCATGTGAAGAGGCCGTCTTCAGGACTCCGCCCGAAATGACCATAGGCCGCCGTCGGACGATAGATAGGCCGTTTGAGATCGAGGCTTTGAATGATGCCCTTTGGACTGAGGTCAAAGTTTTCTTGAACGATTTTTGCGATTTTGCCTTCAGGTACAATGCCGGTGCCGAAGGTGTCGACCAGTACCGAGACCGGCTGCGCCACGCCAATTACGTAAGCCAGTTGCACCTCACAGCGCTGTGCCAATTCTGCCGCGACGATATTTTTCGCAACATAGCGCGCCATGTAGGCGGCGCTACGATCGACCTTCGAGGGATCTTTTCCAGAGAAAGCGCCGCCACCGTGGCGCCCCATTCCGCCGTAAGTATCGACGATGATTTTACGACCGGTGAGACCGCAGTCGCCCTGCGGCCCGCCGACAACGAACCGTCCCGTGGGGTTCACGTGAAAAACGGTATCCTTGTCCAGATACTCGGACGGGATCACCGCCTTGATAACGCCGTCGATGATGGTTTCCTTCAGCTTGCTATGGTCGACATCCGGGCTGTGTTGCGTGGAAATAACGACATTTTTCACCTTCACCGGCTTGCCATCGCGATACTCGACGGTCACCTGCGATTTGCTATCTGGCCGAAGGAAATAGGCCTCGCCGCCTTTGCGTACTTTCGCCAGGTAGTGCACCAGGCTGTGCGCCATCTGAATCGGAAACGGCATGAGCTCCGGCGTCTCGTCGCAAGCGTACCCGAACATCATCCCCTGATCGCCGGCGCCCTGCTCCTTATGCAGTCCTTCACCTTCGGTGACTCCCTGGGAAATGTCCGGCGATTGCTGCTCGATCGCGGTTAGAATCGCGCAAGTATGGCCGTCGAATCCCATCGCGGAATCGGTGTACCCGATCTCGCGCACAACTTCGCGGACGACATCGACGTAACTGACCTTGGCACTGCTCGTAATCTCCCCGGCCACCACCACCATGCCGGTCTTCGCGAGACTTTCGCAGGCCACGCGGCTGTTGGGATCTCCTGAGAGATGAGCGTCGAGAATCGCATCCGAAACTTGATCGCACAGTTTATCCGGATGGCCTTCGGAAACGGATTCCGATGTGAACAAAAAATCTTTGACAGCCATGAGATGACCTCCAGCGGGGCGAAAACAATCATTCCTGTATAACGAATACAGGGGGGCTATTCAACCTTACTCTCGCGCTGTTAACGGCTGGAAAGACGGGGTCGGGCGCTTAGGAAGTACGGAGGGACCAATCCGAGGCGCTCACATCTTGCCCCATCTGGTCAGAGGCGATCACGACGCAGTTCCGACCCAATTCCTTGGCTCTGTAGAGAGCTTGATCGGCGGCCTGCAACAACCCTTGGTTCGTCCGGCCATGAACAGGATACAGCGCCATACCGATCGAAACCGTCACGCTGGTGATCGATTGTCCATCTTGGCGCACTGCCATGCGCTGCAGCTCGATCCGAAGCTGCTCGAGCCGCTGCTGCGCATTATCCAAGGTGATTTCCGGAAGGATGATGACGAACTCTTCACCGCCGTAGCGACATACGATATCGCTGCCGCGGAATTTCGACTTCAAGAGATCGCTCCATTCGCGCAGCACAGCATCCCCAGCGCTGTGTCCGAAACGATCATTAAGAGTTTTGAAATGATCGAGGTCAAGCATCGCCACGACCAGCGGCTTGCCGGAGCGTTCGGCGCGGCTCAATTCTCGATCCAGCGAATCCTCCATATATCGTCGGTTGAACAAGCCGGTTTGCGGATCGCGGATACTCTGATTCTTCAAAGTTTCCCGCAGACGCAAATTCGCCAGGATCAACGACAGCTGTTCCGTCACGGCTGCTGCGGAATCGGCGATAATGCTTTTTCCGTTCGCGCCGCTGCCGTAGCGCAGGTGCAGCAAACCCATAATTTCGCCATGGGCGAGCATCGGCAGGCACAGGGAAGCGCTTGACGGTCCGCCGGCTTGCGCGACGTGTTGACAAATCAAATCGCGGGTTTCGGATTCCATCCCGTGAGGTTTGTTGCGCCGAAGCCCCCAGCAATCTCCCGGCTCGAGCGTCTTTTCAAAGTCGTAAGCCGGCTCGCCCCAGCGGCCGACGCTTTCCAGGAAATTACGTGACGGCGTCATCATGTACAGAG
>DATIEH010000451.1:0-5395 GCA_035455905.1 Binatia bacterium
TCTCAAGTGCAGGGAAAATGACCGTCCGGGTAAAATTTTTTGCGATTTTGCGCGAGCGCGCCGGCGCCTCGCAGGTTTCCAAGGAACTCTCGGAGGGAAGCACGGTGGGCGATCTCTGGTGCGAATTGCAGAAAGATTATCCTAAGCTCGCAGTGCCCGGAATTCGTCTCTTGTACGCCGTCAATCAGAATTATGTCGGCACGGATTATTGCTTGCGCGAGCACGATGAAGTGGTGTTCATTCCGCCGGTGAGCGGAGGTTAGAGGGCAATGTTTCGGGTCACGAACGAAGCAATCGACTTGAGCGAGCTGGTGCGTTACGTCACGGACCCTGAGGCCGGTGCCATCGTCCCGTTCATCGGCACGACGCGCAATAACAACGAAGGTCGAAAAGTTATCGCCCTTGACTACGAAGCCTATCCTGAGATGGCCGAAAAGGAATTAGCTCGAATCGGCGAGGAGGCCAAGAAAAAATGGCCGATCTGCAAAATGGCGATCGTGCATCGTCTCGGCGCGGTGCAGATCGGTGAAGCGAGCGTGATTATCGTCGTCTCGTCGGCGCACCGCGATGCGGCATTCGCTGCTAGCCGCTTCGCTATCGAAGAAATCAAAAAGACCGTTCCGATCTGGAAAAAAGAAGTGTTCGAAGGCGGCGAAGTTTGGATCGGCACGCAGAGCGGCCAGCCCCTGACCGCACTCAAGTAAACCTCCGGGTTTTTGCGCTCGCGGCCCGGCCGCGAACCTTCCTAGTGAGCTATTCCTGTGACGGTCAGAAGATAGCCGACGGCCAACAGGAAATACGCCACACACGAGACGCAGAGGAAAATGAGATTTAAGCGTCCGGGACGCGCAGGCCCTGGGAGGTGGCGCGGCAAATAGACATGGTTGAGAAAAATCAGCGCGACGGAAAAAAGTACGGTGCCGACAAAACCGATAACAGCTGAGATCAAAATCAACGGCCCGGGTTCGGCAGCGCCCATGGTGGCCGAAGTTATGGCCGTGAGGAGAAACAAAAAGATTAGATACCACGAGCGTACCGAGACGGATTGCGCTTTGGGAAAAAAAGCAAACAGGCAATCGGTGTGAATCCGACTTACGGCATCGACCGTCGCGAGCCAAGTGTCTGAGAGAAATGCCGCCGCGACAATTAAAAACAAGAATCTCCCGAGCACGCCCCAGCTCACTTCGAAAAACCGGCTTTGTACCACGGCCAACTCGTAGCCCTGAGGCAGAAGGCCTTTGGGGAATAGCAGCGCATAGGCGAGCAGGCAGGTCATGAGTGTGGTTAATAAATTGCCGCCGATGCCGATGCTGATATCCCAGAATAGATAATGGCGCCAGCGACGAACGTGAGCGAGCCCCTCGTCTTTTCCCGGGACGAAACCCGAAGCCGGAATCGCCTCGGCTTTGCCGGTGATCGGGCCCGTGAGTCTGCCCATGTAGTGCGCCATGCCGATGCCTTTGTCACGCACCCAGTACGAATAAAAAAGCGTCCAGAAGCCACCAAGGCCGGCAAAAGTAATCGCGGTGAGCAACTTGGTTGCATCCGCTGAATCCCAGGGGCGCGGCATCGACAGATCCGGCACAAACAGCCCTCTTACGAAGCCTGGCAGTGCATGGAGCGACTCCGTATTAGCGCTTGCCCAGAGGAGGCCAATCAACGTGAGCAGAGCTACGCCCCACATGAAGCCCTCGACGAGCTGGTAAATCACCTTGCTCAGCAAAATCGCCACGAGAAAGACCGCCATGGAGGCATAGCCCCAAAAAAGCGTTTGCCCACGCGGCGACCAGCCGGCGGGAAAATTCGTCAGCGCGGCTAGCGAAGTCCCACCCGCGGCTGCGAAGGCGCCGAACCACAGAAACGACAACGTCATTAATATCCACAGAAAGAACGCGAAATGGCGCTGCAGCCGGATGAATCCTTGGAAGATGCTTTCGCCGGTGAGCACCGTGTAACGGCCAATCTCGTAGGTCACAGGAAATTGCAGCAAGCAGGCGGGAAGCAACAGAAAAAGAAAACTCAGGCCGTACTTCGCAATGATGTAAGGCCACCAGATGAGCTCGCCGCTGCCCTGCGCCAGAGCCATGAATACCACGCCCGGGCCCAGGGCTTTAAGCATGCTAGGCAGGGGTGGAAGCGGCGCCGTTTTGTAGGGCGCCAGAACTCCCCAGGACGAAGAATCGGCCATTTGTCAATCGACGCGGTGCACCGCGTCCGGCGGAAGCGAAGCGAGGAAACTCTGGAGAGCCTGCTCGAGGTAGTTCGAATCTTTCGATTCGAGAGTGACTTTGACTTTGTAGTCGGGCAGATCGAGGACAGGATAAGACCCGAGCATAAGGTTGGGAAACTTCACCAGCAACTCATTCAGAATGGAGGCGATGATGCCTTCGCCATATCGGACGTAGACGTTTTTAAGATAGTACGGCGTGTCGCGAAACGATTCTTTGATGGCGTGAAAGCGTTCCTCGAGGATTCTGGGAATACCGGGAAAGATGTAAATATTGCGGATCTTCACGATCGCCGCAAAGGGCGCTTCGGTCGCTAATAACGTGGCGCCTTCAGGAACATTGGCCATGCGCAGCCGTGCCTCGTTCACCTGATTGCCCAATCGCTGGCGCATGCGCCGTTCGATATCGGGATGACGAACCACTTTGACGCCCAGACCGTGCGCGACGCCTTCGATGGTGACATCGTCGTGTGTCGGACCGACACCGCCGCTGGTGAAAACATAATCAAAACGCTCGGAAAAACTCGCGGCTTCTTTCCCGATAATCTCGATATCATCCTGGATGGTCGATATCTTCTGAACCTCGACGCCCAGTTGCCGCAACTCGGTGCAGAAAAAATGGGAATTGGTGTCCCGCGTTTTGCCCGACAAGACTTCGTTGCCGATGATCACGATGCCAGCAGTTTTAGACATGCGCCTAGTGCTCTCGAAGTAAAGCGGTGGGCTCAGAGATCAAACTCGCTGCAGCTCATGAAAAAGTGACAATTCGGGTTCGAACAAATATACTTGCATTTTTGATTGATGAGCTTCGAGCTGCAAACCGGACAATAATCCCACCAGTTCTGTTCGGAAATCGTCTCGCGTGACGCATCAGTATCGGCGGGTTTTTCCGGCATAGGAAAATCTCCAATGGACGCAGGATAACTTACCTGCTCAAAAGTTTAAATAGGTTTCTGTCACTCACTGCGTGCCTGTTGTATACGCCGCTTCGGGCACAAAAGGCGGCGGCAATGGCCATGTCGATGGTCAAAATTCCGGTTGCAGGGTCAATAATCTGTCGTTGATTGCTTTCAGAGTTCCACTATAATCTAATCTCGCTGACACACTATGAACCAACTCGGAGTAATTCTACTCGCCGCCGGTCAGGGAACCCGAATGAAGTCTGCGGTTCCCAAAGTGCTTCATTCGCTGGGCGGAAAATCTCTTTATCTTCATGTCTTGGAAACCGCGAAACGACTCGATCCGGCCGTCGTTGCAATCGTCGTCGGCCATGCGGCGCGCACGGTTCAAGAGGCCTGCCCGGTAAGGGATATCAACTGGGCCGTTCAGGAAGAGCAGCTTGGCACGGGGCATGCGGTCCTATGCGCCCGCGATAAATTCCGTGGATTCAACGGCGATATTTTAATCTTGAGCGGCGACGTGCCGCTGATCGAAGAACAAACACTGCGGATGATGATAGAACACCAACGCAGGTCCCGTACAGACCTGAGTTTTCTCACGGCCCAATTAGCGACGCCTAATGGTTATGGGCGTATTTTACGCGATCCCGGAGGAGCCGTCACCGGCATTGTCGAAGAAAAGGATGCAACCGACGAACAGCGACAGATCTCCGAGATCAATACCGGAATTTATGTGGTCTCGAGTCCGTTCCTATTCGACGCGTTGGCCACGGTCAAGAATCACAATCAGCAGAAGGAGTACTACCTGACGGATATTGTCGCGATCGCTCTGCGCCAGAAAAAGAAAGTCGAGGCTGTGCATGTCGACGATGTCCGTGAGACGTTGGGAATCAATAGCCGAGAGGATTTAGCGAAGATGGAAAAGAACCTGCGCGATAAGATCAATCAAAAGTGGATGCTCGCCGGAGTAACGCTTCAGGATCCGGATACGACTTACATTGAAGAGACCGTGAGGATTGGGCAAGACACCGTGATCGGACCGAACACTCATCTCAAGGGCAAAACCGTGATCGGCGAGCGCTGTCAGATCGACGGTACGGCCTTTCTGACCGACATGGAAATCGGCGACGAGGTTCTGCTCAAGTTTTCCGTGGTCATGACCGGCAGCCGCATCGATCGCGGCGCCATTATCGGGCCATTTGCGCATTTGCGTCCGGGGACCCATTTAGGGAGCAATGTCCACATCGGCAATTTTGTCGAAGCGAAAGCAGCCCATGTGGGTGAGGGTACCAAAGCCAACCATCTCACTTATCTGGGCGATGTCACCATAGGCCGGGATACGAATATCGGTGCCGGCACAATTACGTGCAACTATGATGGCTTTCAAAAGTACAAAACGACCATCGGGGATCGGGTTCAGGTTGGCAGCGATACGACTCTAATAGCGCCGATTGCAATTGGCGATGACGTTTACGTCGCCACTGCTAGCACGGTGCGGCACGACATTCCCGCGGGCGCGCTGGTGTTCAATCCGCGTGAGGAGCAACTGCGCGAAGGTTGGACTGAACAGAAGCGGAAAAAGATGAAAGGAAACAAGAAATAAATGTGCGGCATCGTCGGTTATATCGGCACGCGCGAAGCAGCGCCCCTCATTCTCGAAAGCCTGAGAAAACTCGAATATCGCGGTTACGATTCCGCCGGTATTGCGGTTTTGAACGACGGCCATATCGCGATTCGCCGCTGCGAAGGCAAATTGAGCAATCTCGAAACGATGCTCCGCCGCCAGCCCATCGCGGGCGCCGTGGGTATCGGTCATACTCGTTGGGCCACCCACGGCAAGCCGTCGGAAACCAATGCGCATCCCCACAGCGCTGGTGATGTGGTCGTGGTGCACAATGGCATTATCGAAAACTATCTGGAGCTTAAAGAAGAGCTCGCCAATCGGGGTACCCACTTCACCTCCGAGACGGATACCGAGATCGTCGCGCATCTGGTTGCCGAAAAAATCGAGCGCGGCATGGATTTTCTCGACGCGGTCCGGCGCACGCTCAAGGAGATCCACGGCTCCTACGCGCTGCTGTTTCTGAATCGTCGCGATCCCAAACGCTTGATCGTGGCAAAGAATTCCACGCCGATTGTCATCGGTTGGGGCGAGGGCGAAACTTTCATCGCTTCGGATATCCCGGCACTGCTCGACTACACGCGCCGAGTAACATTTCTCGAAGACGGTGAAATTGGCGAAGTAACGCTCGGCTCTTACCGCCTCTTC
>DATIEH010000452.1:0-8166 GCA_035455905.1 Binatia bacterium
CGGAGCGGGGTAACATGGGATTCGCGACACCGATCAACGTGATCAAGCGTATGCTTCCTCGGCTGGCGAGCGGCGAGAAATTCGCTTGGGGCTGGCTGGGAGTGCAGATGTCCGACATCTCTCTCGATCGCGCCAAGGCGCTCGGATTGTATCCCGTCAAGGGCGTGGTCGTCAGTTCCGTGCTGCCTGGCCAGCCAGCCGCCCGCGGCGGCTTACAAAAGCAAGATGTGATTTTGTCGGTCAACGAAAATTACGTTGAAACTCCGCGCGATGTTGCACGCATGGTCGGCGGTTTGGAAGCCGGACGAGTCGTGCATCTAACAATTCTCCGTAACGGAAAAACATTGCAACTCTCATTCCCGCTCGGCATTCGGCCTGACTCGACAAAATCCCGAGAAGGCTGAGTTTGCGCTAGTCCAAGCTTTTTCGGTCCGCCGCTGATCCAAATTTTTTCTGTCGTTCCGTATATTCTTGCAATTTCTTCAGCACGAGATGGTTCACCGATCCTTCCGGATAAACACCGTTCTCATCGCGCTGCCCTGCGGGCAACCCGGTCAAGACTTCGATTCCTTCATCGATCGTGCTGACCGCGTAAATATAAAATTTTCCTTGCCGCGCTGCTTCCACGACATCGGGTCTGAGCATTAAATTGCGCAAATTCGCCCGCGGGATCATCACGCCCTGCTTGCCGGTTAGCCCTTTCACCCGGCAGACATCATAATGCCCTTCGATTTTTTGATTGACTCCACCAATCGCCTGAACTTCGCCGTTTTGATTGACCGAGCCCGTCACGGCGATGCCTTGCTGAATCGGCACCTCCGCGAGGCTTGATAGGATCGCATAAAGCTCGGTTGATGACGCGCTATCGCCGTCCACACCATCATAGGATTGTTCAAAACACACGGTGCTCGAAACCGATAACGGGTTTTGTTGCGCGTACTTGCTGCCCAGATAACCGCCGAGGATCAGCACGCCCTTATCATGGCTCTTGCCACTGAGTTTCGATTCGCGCTCAATGTTGATGATACCGCCACGGCCCATGAACGTCTTCGCCGTAATGCGCGACGGTTTACCGAAACTAAAATCGCCCATTTGATAAACCGCCAACCCGTTCACCTGACCGACCGCGCTGCCATCCACATCCACCAGCACTGTGCCTTCGGCGATCAGCTCCTGGAGATGCTTCTCGATTAAATTGTGACGAAATGTTTTTTCTGTGATCGCCCTTTCCACGTGCTTGCCAGCGACCAAATCGGCCTGATCTTTTTCCGCCCAATAATTGGATTCAATCAGCAGATCCACCATGTCACTGAATCGAGTGGAAAGCTTGTTTTGGTCCTCGACTTGCCGGGCGCCTTGTTCGATCACTCTCGCTACCGCTTCGCTGTCGAAATGTCGCAATCCCTCACGATTGCAGTAATCACTGATAAAACAGGCAAACGCGGTGAGATTTTCCTGCGTTCGATCAACTTCGAAGTTAAAATCGGCTTTGACTTTGAAGGTCTCGCGAAAATCCGGATCGACGGCCGCCAAACTCCGGTACAGATACGGATCGCCGATCATAATGACTTTGGTGTCGGTAGGGATCGCCTCGGGGCGAAGGCCCTGAGGCGGAACAAATCCGAAAAACGTTCCCGGCTCCTCGATTCTAAGCTCGCGATTTTTGATCACCCGCTGGAGCGCTTCCCAAACGCCCGCATTGGAAAGGACGTCACGGTCATAAAGAACCAGATAACCGCCGTTGGCCCGGCTAATCGAACCCGCCTTGATCATCGTAAAATCCGTTGCATAGCCACCGACGATCGGTTTTTTTTCGATCACACCAAAAACGTTATGGTAAGTGGGATTGGTTTCCACCACGATCGGCGGCCCTAGGGTATCGCTGTTATCGACAAATACGTTGACCCGATAAGGTAAAAATGGATCGCCCGGCGTTTCGCCGAACTGAAGCATCGCCATCGGCATTGCCGCCGGAACGGTATCAGCGCCTTTAAAGCGACCTCGGTTTCTGAGAATGTGATCGCGGGCGGCATCCAGATAGGCAACGACTTTTGGATACTCTCGGTATTTTTCTTTGAGATCGCTGATTGGCGTTCGCACCAAAGCGTCCGCAAGTTGAGTCTCCGCCTCCTCCAGCTTATCAGTAATTTCGCGTTCGAGCTTTTTGCCTTCCCGGAGCGTGTCTTCGACTTTTTTCTCAATCTCACTGCGCCTGTCATCCAGCGCCTTTCTCTCCGGCGTCGACAGCTCGAGATACTCCGAGTCCTGGAGCGGTTTGCCGTTTTTGGCCGGCAGTAACACGATACCGGAGGGTGTCATGCGCAACATGAAGCCGCTCCGACTGGCTTCTTCCATTAGGGTTTCCATCATCGCCTGCTGTTTTTTCTGAAGCTGCTCGACCATTTCCTGTCGCTGATGCGCGTACTCATCGCTCTCAAACATTTTTTTTGCATCGCGCTGAAGATTACGCACGAGCTGATCCATGTCCATTTTAAGAAGTTTTCCCCAACCGCGCCGGATTTTGAGCGCCTGCGGCCGGTCCGCGTCACTAAAATTGTAAACGTAGCACCAATCTTCGGGTACCGGTGCCTCTGCGGTCGGACCCGGGTACTGGCTAGTGGTTTTCTTCAGAAAGGCCTTGATGATGCTGGTCTTTCCCGTGCCGGTTAGGCCGGTGACAAAAATGTTGAAGCCGGGCTTGTTCACTCCCAGTCCGAATTCAATCGCGCGAATCGCGCGCTCCTGACCAATAAAATCCTCGAGGGGTGTCATTTCCGCTGTACAGGCAAAAGGTAGAAAGGATAGATCACAACGCCAGGCAAGTTTTTCCGCTGAAACTTCAAATTGCGCCGACATGGTTGCACTCCTCTGAATAGAATCCGTCGAGAATATGTAGTCGCTCAAAGCTCGTCAACTCTCGTCAACATTGAATGGGCTGATGTTAGTCTCTATACTCTACCCATGTTTCGCCCCAGCGGCTTTCGCTGCTCGTGGCGCGCTCACTGCGCCTGGGTGGTTTCGATTTCTCTCCTGATTGGCGCCTGCAGTTCCGTCGTAGCGCCGGTGATTCCGTCCGTGTCGGGTCCGAGCGAAGACGAAGAAACCAAAATTAGTCGGGAATTCCGCCGCGAAGCAAAAAAATTTCTTAAGTTCGTTAACAATCCCGAAGTCGAGCGTTACGTTGATCGTATTGGACGGCGCATTCTCGCCGCCACTGGACCGCAATCCTTCGATTATCGTTTTTTCGTCGTCGAAGATCCTCAGCTCAACGCCTTCGCCGTTCCGGGCGGCTCAATCTATGTTTATACCGGACTGATCGAGCGGGCGAAAACCACCGACGAGCTCGCCGGCGTGATCGGTCACGAAATTACCCACGTCAAGGGACATCATATGGCGCGCTCCTCGGGGCCCGATGCCATTTCGATATTGAGTCTGTTGAGCATGGTGGCGCTGGCGAGAACTGGCAGCGGCGCGCAAGCGGCAGGCATGGTCGGCCAGGCTGTCGCGGCGACCCGCCAACTCGCTTACAGTCGGCAACTCGAAATGGAAGCGGACACTCTCGGCACGC
Organism: Binatia bacterium; assembly: GCA_035455905.1. GTDB lineage: Bacteria > Desulfobacterota > Binatia > UBA9968 > UBA9968 > DP-20. The sequence goes on from DATIEH010000452.1 coordinate 3,569, forward strand.
GCTACATGGCTACCGCTGGCTATGATCCCAAAGGCACGATCGCTTTTCTAAAGATGCTCGATCAAGAACGGGCCCTTAACCCGATCGACGTGCCCGCATACGTGTTGAGCCATCCCATTACGCAGGAACGAGTCGCCAATGCCGAACTGGTGGTCAAATCGCTGGGTTCGACTCAGCTGCGGCCCGATGACCCTGAAGCGCTCAAAAAAGTCCAGATTGTGATCCGCATGGATCACCGCGATGACGTAGTGCACGAGTATGAAAAATTACTCAAGCAAGCGCCGCGCAACCCGGAGTTCCTTTACCTGCTCGGCTATGCGCAGCAACTCCAAGGGCAGCTATCGGAGGCTCGAACAAACTACGAACAGGCGCGAAAAATTTGGCCGGAAAATGCCGGCTTACAACGCGATTTGGGCCGCCTCTACGGCGAAATCGGCGATTTTGCTAATGCCCGAACTGCGTTCGAGCAGTCGTTAACCGCCGAGCCCAACGAGCCACTGACATACTTGTATTTGGGTGAGATGCTCGAGAAGTCGGGCGATCTACGCAGTGCCGTCGGGTCATATCTGAATGCGCAAAATTTGGCCCCGCTCTGGGATCGTCCGGTTTACAAGCTGGGGATGCTCTACGGTAAGCTCGAGCGTCCCGGTGACGGTTACTATTACCTAGGCAAAGCTTTTGCCCTTCAAGACGAGGATGACAAAGCGATCAACAATCTTGAGCGGGCGCTCAAAATCCTCGGGGCGAATTCGCCCCGAGGTCAGCTTGTTCAGGAAGAGCTCAATACGCTGAAAAAGAGAAAACGCTAATCAATGCTGGGCCGCCATTGCGGCTAGAGACAATATTTTCGGTCGCGCCGGTTTGACGTATTTGTTTTCCCGTTTGAGCAGCGTCTCCCGCAAGTACTCCGGATCAAAACCCAATAAATCGCAGATGTTGGTAAACGAAAATAGCCAATCGGTGTCCGTGTCTTGGACCCATTCAATGGCGCTCTGATACTGGCACTGCCCCACACTGCTTCGAGCACCCCGATACTTATCCAGACACTCCACAGCATCCTTCAAAACCGCGATCATAAGGCGCTTTTCGCCTTCGAGTTTCCGGGATAAACCTCCCGCGCCGTAGAACTGCGAAGGTAAAAAGATGTCGGGCTCCAAGATTCGCGCTAAGAAATCATCGTACATCGCCGCACACTCTCCTGATTAATTTGAATCGCATTGTATAACACAGGTGCAATCATCACGCAATAAAACTTGCCTTGTATGAAGATTCACGTCCGCTCGAGCAAAATATAAAACATCGCCGGGCCGGGATGGCCTTGGCACGGAAGTCACAAGTACAAATCCGGTTGGATATCTAGGATGACGAGCGCTCGGGTGCTAAATCCCGTCCATCAGCCCCGCAAGCTTGGTTTTGGCCACGTAGTGATCCCAGACTTTTTGCACGACTGAGTCCTTGCGCCGGCCCTTCATGACGCGCTGGGTCTCATCTGGGTTGTAAACCAGTACCGGACCCAGCAAAGCGGCTTTGTAGAATCGCGATGCGGCTTCTTCCAGGTCCACACAAGCGGCAAAAACCCACTCGATCGCCTGCCCAACAACCATGGAACCGTGCCCGCGCAGCATGACGGCATCGGCCGTGCCGAGCACTTTCGCGACGGCGTCCCCCTGCTCGTTCGTATGGATCAGCGCGGGATCCATATATTTCGGCAGCGCCCCCGGTCCGAAGAATGCGCCGGGGTTCGAAGATGCGGGATAAAATGGCTTATCGACCATCGACAGGGTAGCCACCATGTGGTTGTGCAAATGAGCCACGCTCTGGACATCTCCGCGCGCCTTATAAGCGCGGGCGTGCATATAAACTTCGGAGGGCGCTTTGTATTTGCCCTCGATCAACTTTCCTTCGAAATCAGTGATGACCATGTCATCCGGCTTCACCGTGGCGCGGCTCACCGGATGGGGCAAGATCAATAGGTGGTCCGAGCCGGGAATGCGCACGCTGATATGCCCGCTGTAATCCACCAATCCGGCGTTGAATAGCATGCGCGACGACATGGCGAGTTTGGTTTTGAGCTCCGCTAGGTCTAACACGAAGTTTCTCCTCTCTAGATAGCTACTTTTTTGTGCTATATCTTTCATTCCATCGGAGTTCAACCGAACGTGCCGCTGCCGCCGATGCAAGGCCCTGCACGCCAGTGCGTAATCGAAATCCGTTGCCCCTCTCAAACGGGTCCCAATGATTGGCCAACTGCGCTTCGTCTTGCGCGGAGAAAACCAAACAAGTCTAACCATTGACGTAGAATCCAACACCTGAAAAGGAACATCACATGGCGAACAGCGCTGAAGGAATTCGCTGGAATCTCAATGACCTCTTTACAGCAGCCGACGATCCGCAGATCGAAACCACGCTAGCCGATTGTCGCACGCGTGCGGAAGCGTTTGCCAAACGCGTGAGACCCTTGATGCAAAACCCGCAAACGCTCGGCGCCGAAGATCTGCTCCGAGCCCTCGCCGATTTGGAAATCATCTATGAAGCTTTGGGCCGAGTTGGAAGCTACGCCGGATTACTTTACGCCGCGGATACAGCCAATCCGGTGCATCAAGACTTGGAGCAAAAGGTCGAGCAACGCTCGACTGAGGTTCGCAACTTGTTGCTCTTCTTCGAGCTTGAATGGCTGAAATTCGATGACCAAACTGCCGATCGACTCCTGGGAAAGGAGCGATTGAAAAGCTACGCCCATTACCTTCGCAATCTCCGCCGCTATCGCCCGCATACGCTCACCGAACGGGAAGAAAAGGTCGTTAATGAAAAAAACAATACCGGCCCTAATGCCTTCGGCCGGCTATTTTCTGAAATAACCTCTGCGCTTTTGTTTACCCTCAATATCGATGGCAACCAGGAACCCCGCAACTTGAGTCAAATGCTTTCGCTGCTGCACGATCCCGATCGGGCACTGCGCCAACGCGCCATGGATACGCTCTATCGCGGACTCTCCGAACATGGTCAAGTACTCAGTTTTATCTATGACACACTGATTCAAGATCATTTAACCATGGATCGACTGCGGCTCTACAGCGACCCGATGGCGCAACGCCACCTATCCAATGAAATCGATCCGGGCGCAGTTAAAATCATGATGGAAGTGACCGAGGAGCACTACGGCTTGGCTCAAGATTACTTTCGTCTCAAAGCTAAGCTTCTCGGGCTTCCACGCATCGCGCTTTACGATCAATACGCCCCGCTGGGTAAAGAAGCGCGTCCTTTTCGCTATGCACAAGCGCGGGAACTCATCCTTGAAGCGTTCGAATCATTTGATCCTTGTTTTCGGCAACTGGCCGCGGAGTTTTTTGCCAAAAATTGGATCGATGCCGAGATGCGCAACGGCAAACGCGGCGGCGCCTTTTGCGCATCGCCTTCGCCAAAGCTGCACCCTTACATCCTTTGCAACTACGATGATCATTTACGCGATGCTATGACCTTGTCCCATGAACTTGGTCACGGGCTGCACGGCTGCTTAAGTCGCAAACAAAATTACTTCAACTACGACACCCCACTGACCACTGCGGAGACCGCATCCATTTTTGGCGAAATGCTGGTGTTCGATCACCTGCTGCCCACAGTGTCGGATCGTCAGGCACAACTTGCTCTCAGCGCCGCCAGGATCGAGGACGTTTTGGCCACCGTGTTCCGCCAGAATGTGCTCACCCGGTTTGAGGAACTCGCCTTCGCCGCCCGTCAGGATCGGCGCTTGACCGCGGAAGCGCTCGGCAACCTCTGGTTGGATGTGAATCGAAAATATTACGGCGAGGCAGTGGAAATCGTCGATGGATATCGCTGGGGATGGTCCTACATCCCGCATTTCATCCATTCACGATTTTATTGCTACAGCTACGTCTTCGGTCAGCTCTTGGTGCTCGCGCTTTATCGCATGTACAAAGAGCAGGGGAAGAGTTTCGTGCCGAAATATCTGGCACTGCTCGAGGCAGGCGGTTCCGACTCGCCCCAGGCGCTGCTTCGGCCGCTTGGTGTCGACATTCACGAACGGGAGTTTTGGCGAAAGGGATTCGAAGAAATCGCAGCAATGCTTGCCACTCTTCAGAGCTTAATCTGATCGGTATGCCGGAACAGCTCAGGGGAGCTCTGATCACCTCATTTTGAAACTTGGGGGCACGATTTCATCAATCCGCTTTCCCGTCCAATGCCACTTCTCGACGCTGTCCCAAACCTGTTCACCCTTGATTTGCACCCTGTCGAGCAGCTCCTGTTCATCTAGGCGAAGGTACTTTCCTTGATCGACAAGGATCTCACCGTCGACGATCACGGTCCGCACATCCCGGCTCACTGCGGTTTCCATCAACGAGCGGATGGGGTCGCGTACGGCGCCGAAGGCGATGTCGCGCAAATTGACGATCGCAATATCGGCCTTGGCGCCCTTTTGTAAGCGTCCTAAATCGTCGCGCCCGAGCATCGTCGCGCCGCCCAGGGTAATGGCGTTGTAAACGTCGCGCGGATGACCGGCGAGAAAACTTTTTTCCGCAACGCGAGACGCAATCGCGGCGTAGCGCATATCGGAAAGAATATCTTTGGGAAACGTATCG
>DATIEH010000453.1:0-2396 GCA_035455905.1 Binatia bacterium
GTGACAAATCTTTCCGGTTCGACGCTAAACCAGCCCCAAGCCGAAAGAGAGAAGCCCGCATGCGTATTCACGAATACAATCCGCGCGACTGGAAGTCGCACCCGCCGTACAGTTTCAAAGCCTACGGCTCTTCGATCAAGCGCGCCCCGTTGAAAAAGCTCGTACCGATCCAGCAAACGCTTTCGGAAATCACCGGACCTTTATTCAGCGATATCCAGCTCGAACCAGGCGAAAATGATCTCACACGCGATCCAGCCACCGGCAAAGAAGCCATGGGCGAGCGCATCATCGTCGTCGGGCGCGTGTTGGATGAAGACGAGCGTCCGGTGCCGAATAGCTTGATCGAAATCTGGCAAGCAAACGCTGCCGGGCGTTACCACCACCCGGTGGATCAACATAACGCGCCGCTCGATCCGAATTTTACGGGCGCAGGGCGTTGCGTCACCAACGACAAAGGCGAATATCGATATCTGACGATCAAACCCGGCGCCTATCCTTGGCTCAATCATACAAACGCATGGCGACCGGCGCACATTCACCTTTCTTTATTCGGGCCGAGTTTCGTCACGCGCCTCGTGACACAGATGTTTTTTCCCAACGATCCATTGATACCGCTCGATCCAATTTTGAACTCCGTGCCGACCAAAGAGGGGCGCCAGCGGCTGATTTCGGCATATGATCACAACGTCACGGAACCCGAATTCGCGTTGGGCTACCGCTTCGATGTTGTCCTACGCGGCCGAAGGGCAACACCGTTTGAGGAACCGAGATGAGAAAGCAAACGCCCGCACAAACGGTCGGCCCGTTCTACGCCATCGGGCTTACACGGAAAACGATGAACGTCCTCGCCAAGGAATCCACTCAAGGCGGACGGATTCGCATCGAGGGACAGGTATGCGACGGCGATGGCGCAGCCATTCCTGATGTGATGCTGGAAATTTGGCAGGCCAACGCCTATGGGCGTTATCATCATCCCGATGACAAGCAGGAGAAGCCGCTCGATCCGAGCTTTATCGGCTGGGGCCGTTCGGGGACCGATGAAAAATGCTTTTATAGTTTTGAAACCATAAAGCCGGGTCCGGTGCCGGGAAATAATGATTCGGTTCAGGCGCCGCACGTCAATTTCGTGATTTTTGCACGCGGCATGCTGTTGCACGCATACACCCGAATGTATTTCGCCGATGAGCCGGCGAATGCGAGCGATCCGGTCCTCAATTCGATCAAGAACAAAAAACGCCGCGCAACTCTAATTGCCGGACGCGAAGACCGCAATGGCACACCCGTCTATCGTTTCGATATTCGCCTTCAAGGCGATAACGAGACGGTGTTCTTTGATATGTAAGGCAGCCGAAGCTGGAGTAATGGGAAAGGCCCGCACCGAGCTGGATAGTTCTCGCGCAATGATGCACTTCACAACCCGCCTGTCATTTCGACCCCTTCGAAAGCTCAGGGTAAACTCCGGGAAATCTTTCCGGTCACTGGATTCGAAGAAAGATTTTTTACATCCGTTCGGAATAACAGAAGCGCACGTAAGCTGATCTTTTGATGACACCGCTCGATTCAGCCATTTTCGCTCCGCTCTTCACGGACGAAGAAGTTTCCACGTTATTCAGCGACGGCGCCTTCGTGCACGCGCTGGTGGAGGTGGAAATTGCGCTCGGGCGAGCGGAGGCGCACTGCGGTGTCATTCCACCAAAGGCTGCGGAGGGGATCGCCGAGGCGCGCGCGGAAAAGATCAACATTGAAGCGCTTACGAAGGGGACGCTGCGCTCCGGATTTCCGATCATTGCTTTGGTCGAAGAGCTACGGAACCAAGTGGGCAGCGAAGCTGCGCCGTTTGTCCACTGGGGGGCGACCACGCAGGACATCATGGACACCGCCTGTATCTTGCAGCTTCGATCAGCCACCGAGTTGTTCAAAACCAGGCTTACCGAGATCGTGCGAGATCTGAGCGTTTTAGCTGGCTGCCACCGAAACCTGGTATTGGCCGGGCGAACCCATGGTCAGCAGGCTCTGCCAATTACCTTCGGCATCAAAATCGCCGCCTGGCTCACGCCGATTTTGCGTCATCTGCAGCGTCTCGACGAAATTCTTCCCCGTTTGCTGGTGGTCCAATTTGGCGGTGCAGCCGGCACGCTGGCGGCGCTCGGAGCTAAGGGGCTTGCGGTGATGCAAGCGCTTGCCGACGAGCTTCGACTGGGTGTGCCGTTGATGCCATGGCACGCACAACGCGATTCGCTGGTGGAATTTGCCGGCTGGCTGAGTCTGGTCACTGGAAGTCTGGGCAAAATGGCGCAGGATATTATTCTTTTGGCGCAAACCGAGGTCGGAGAAGTGGGCGAGTCCGCCGAACAGGGTCGAGGTGGTAGCAGCACGATGCCGCAAAAGAGCAATCC
>DATIEH010000454.1:0-22670 GCA_035455905.1 Binatia bacterium
GATGTGACCTCCAGGATAATTTTCCAGCACCACTTTGATCGGCCGCAGCACCGCCATCACTCGCGGCGCGCGTTTATTGAGATCTTCCCGGAGCGAATGCTCGAGCATAGCGAGATCGACGATGCTGTTTCGCTTCGCCACGCCGATGCGCTCGCAGAAGTTGCGAATAGCTTCGGGCGTATAACCGCGGCGCCGAAAACCGGCTAACGTCGGCATTCGCGGATCGTTCCAACCGCTTACATGCTTTTGCTGCACGAGCTGCAGAAGCTTGCGTTTACTCAGGGCCGTGTAGGTGAGATTTAACCGGGCAAACTCGATCTGCTGCGGATGATGGATTCCGAGTTGTTCGAGAAACCAGTCATACAATGGGCGGTGATCCTCAAACTCCAGCGTACAAAGGGAATGAGTCACCCCCTCAATAGAGTCCGACTGGCCATGGGCAAAATCGTATGTCGGATAAATGCACCATTGATCTCCCGTGCGGTGGTGCGTGGCGCGTAAGACGCGATACATCACCGGATCGCGCATGTTGATATTCGGCGAAGCCATATCGATCTTGGCGCGGAGCGTTCGGCTCCCATCCGCGAACTCGCCCGCACGCATGCGCTGAAATAAATCGAGATTCTCTTCCACTGATCGATCGCGAAATGGGCTGTTCTTGCCCGGCTCGGTGAGTGTGCCGCGATGCTCGCGCATTTGGTCCGCGCTCAAATCACAGACAAAGGCTTTGCCCCTTTTGATTAGCTTGAGCGCGAATTCGTAGAGTCGCTCGAAGTAGTCTGAGGCGTAATATTCCCGATCATCCCAGCTAAAACCGAGCCAGCGTACGTCTTGCTTAATGGATTCCACGTACTCGCGATCTTCTTTACTTGGATTAGTGTCGTCGAACCGAAGGTTGCACAAACCACCGAATTCCGCTGCTAGGCCGAAATTGAGGCAAATGGACTTGGCGTGCCCGATGTGCAGATAACCATTCGGCTCTGGCGGAAATCGGGTCTCCACCCGACCTTGATTTTTTCCTCGCTTGAGGTCCTCGGCGATGATATTGCGGATGAAATGAGACGGCGCCCCTTCGCTCGTTGCTGCTGCCGAATCTTCTTTGCCGTTCCCTGTCAATTTAGCTACCACTGAAATGTTTCTTTTCAGGTCATCTACAGTACCACACCCGATTCACGTTTTTAATGCGGCGTTGACGCTTTTTTGACCGCCTGTTAGCTTACCAAAATGACTTCAATTCGAACGCGTTTTGCACCGAGTCCGACCGGATACTTGCACATCGGGGGGGCCCGCACTGCTTTGTTCAATTTCCTTTTTGCGCGACATTACGGCGGCCGATTTATCCTGCGCATTGAAGACACCGATCGTGAAAGATCCACGCCAGAGGCAATCAAAGCGATTCTGGATGCGATGAAATGGCTCGAACTCAACTACGATGAAGGTCCATTCTATCAAACCGAACGTTATGGTCTTTATAAAGACAAGGTCAGAGAGCTTCTGACCAAAGGCAGTGCTTATCCTTGCGTTTGTACGGCCGCCGAATTGGAAGCAAAGCGCCAGTTGGCTATGAAAGAAAAGCGCAAACCCATGTACGACGGCACCTGCCGGCCGCCCGAAGGAGTTATTCCTGCATTACCCGCAGACAAGCCATATACTGTTCGTTTCCGCTCGCCCGCCGCGGGCACCACGATCGTCAAAGATTTAATTAAGGGCGACGTCGTGTTCGACAATCGGGAACTGGACGATCTTATCATTGCCCGTTCCGATGGCACACCGACCTACAATTTTTGTGTGGTCGTCGATGACATCGACATGGAGATCAGCCATATCATTCGCGGCGACGACCATCTCGCCAATACGCCGCGCCAGATACAACTTTACCACGCGCTGGGTCACGATCTGCCGCAGTTTGCCCACGTCCCGCTGATTCTGGGCACCGACAAGGCGCGGCTCAGCAAACGGCATGGTGCGACGTCCGTGATGGCTTACCGAGACATGGGATATTTTCCCGAGGCCGTCGTCAATTATCTGGTTCGCCTCGCTTGGTCGTATGGAGATCAAGAAATTTTTTCACGACAGGAATTGATCGAAAAGTTCACTCTGGAAAACGTCGGCAAATCCGCTGGGGTATTCAATCCTGAAAAATTCTTGTGGGTCAATTTCCAGTATTTGAAAACGCGACCGCTCGCGCAACTGGCGGATGAGATCGTCCCATACATCGAGGCCAAGGGTTATCGAGTTCCGTCAGACAAACAGTGGCTCGAAAAAATGCTTGCAACTCTCCGCGAACGAGCGAAAACCCTGACGGAATTGGTCGACGCGGCGCATTATTACTTGTCCGACGAAATCGTTCTCGACCCGAAAGCCGCAGAGAAGTTTCTAACCAAAGACGCGGTGGCGCCGATTCAAACCCTGCTCGAGAAACTAGCCGCTCTCAGCGACTTTAGTGAATCGGCCATCGAAAAAGCTTTCTCGGCTACACTCAGCGAGCACCAGTTGCCGATGGGCAAGCTTGCGCAACCCGTCCGGGTCGCGCTCACCGGCGGCACGGTCAGTCCCGGTATTCACGACATCATCGCTGTGCTCGGCAAAGAGCGCACCATCCGGCGCTTGCACAAAGCCTTGGAGTTCATTCGCCAACTTGACTCAACCCGCTAATTCTTTTAGCTTTATTAGCGCAGAACATTGAGGAGTCGGCTAATTGGTAAGCCACCTGACTCTGGATCAGGCGATTGAAGGTTCGAGTCCTTCCTCCTCAGCCAAGGTCCCATCGTCTAGCGGTTAGGACACCGGCCTCTCACGTCGGTAACGCGGGTTCGATTCCCGCTGGGACCACCAGCCGTCTGAAGGTTGGATTCTTTATTAGTCCGATAATTCATCTTAACACTCCCGACTTGGCGCAGGCTTTAGCCCAACCGCTTATTGCCGCTCGCTCCAGTGGGTATTTTTGACTCGCCCGTTGTGGCGGTCAACAGCATCGGCGAAAAGTAATTGCTGTAACAAATTATTTCCGGAGTAATGGCATCCAATACATACGACTGTTTTGGCGATCACCCAAAACACCTTGATCGGCATGACGGGACCACACGACAGCAATTGTGTAGTCGAATTTTCGAGGTGGAGCGCAGGCGAATAGGTTCGATTTTCAGCTCAAACCTTACCCTGCGATCGGAGGTTCTCTATTCGCTGCTTAACGATCTCGCCTAGATCCGCGTTCGTCAAGCCGTCCGGCACTTGTATCGACTCGGCCCCAAGCTGCGTCAGTTTTTCATTTAGGCCATGGAGACTCGAGCGAATACGCTCGTAGTCCTGCAGATACTGACGGCACGCAAGAATGTTGTCGTCGATCTCTTCGAGGCACTTCGTTAATCTGCGACTTTCCTGAGAGAAAGTTTGACGCAGGTGATCGACGTTAGCCTGGATGATTTGCTCTTCCACCGGTCTTATCTGTTTGGCGATTTCATTCTTCATATCCTGCAGTGCTTGCAAAAGCCGCTCGTAGGATTGTTCTTCCCGCATAAGATCCTCCGGCAATTGTATTCGCGATTCGCCCATAGACACATAATGCTGCGCGAGAGACTCCGACACTCGTTTTTTCACCAGCATCAGGGCTGACTGCGTATCGCGAATCTTCTCATCGACACGCGATTCATCGGCAAGCAGCTTAACCAGCTTTTCCAGCGGGTTCGTTCCGAAATTCACTTTTTACTCCTGGCGCTGCGAAAAATGTTTTTGGGCGGAATGGTGACTTCTATTTATCCACTCCCATTTAAAACTGCAAGCAAAATAGAAAGCGATGCGGGCAAAAAACGTAGGCGAAGATGCGGGAGGCGAGACGGGAATTTGGAAAGCGCGCGCCGCGCGCGATAGCTCCTCGAACGAAACTAATCCTTGCGCGGGTTTCGATTATCGCGCAACTCTCGCTTCCAACCGAGCGTTCGCGATTTTGCAGCGACTTGCTCGGCCTCGGCGATGAGACCCTTTTGCTGATAGAACATCGAGAGGCTCGTGTAAGCCAATTCGTCATCTGGCGTGACGGCGATCAATCGCTTGCCCAAATCGATGGCTTCATCGAGTTTCCCCAGATGGGCATACGTCATGGCTAAGGCATGGAGCGCGTCGGCATACTGGGGGTCTTCTTCCAGAGCACGCTGATAGGCCGCGACGGCGTCGCTCAACTTATCCTGAGCGAACAACTCCATCCCTTGATTAAAATGATCTTCCTTGCTCACGGCTCAATCGGTTTTTTGGACTTGATCGGTGTCGCACGAAGCCTGCGCGGCAGAAATTTTTTCCATTGGACGGCATTGCTCCAGCAGCACTTTTTTAAGCATCGCCGGATTTACTGGCTTTTTAAAGATCACGCCCTGCAACCCCTGTAAACAGCTGCGCTTGATGATGTGATCTTTGTCGTAATTGAATGCCGTCATTAAGACCACGGGGAGGTTGGGTGTTTGCCGCTTTACGGCCTGATACAGTGCGTACCCATCCATGTCCGGCATCACAACATCGGTCAAAACCACGTCGAATTCCTTTCGCCGCAGCCACTCCAGCGCAAAGACACCGGAGGCAGCAATTTCCACACAGCAGTGCTCCGCGGTCAGGAGATCGCGCAATGAATCGCAGATCCCGGCGTCATCATCGACCACCAAAACTTTGAGGCCGCTCAGCGGATACCGTTCGTCAGGTTTAGGTCGTTCGCAGGGCTGGGCCGCCTTGTCCACGTGAAGATCGGTCATCATTTTGCCGTTCAGGTATTCGCGGGTATCGTCTTCTCCTTCATCCGCTATTTGACTGATCCGGCCGGTGATGTCTTGTATTTTTTTGACCTGCGAGGCCAGAGACTCGAGCCGATCCGACTCGATCAGATAATCCTCATCGCTCGCGACGCGCCCGACGTATTGTCGTAGCATCTCGATTTGATTCACCAGAACTTCGAGAGAATTATTGACTTCGTGAGATAGCCCGATGGCGATTTCCCCCATGGTCACAAGCTGATCACGCCGGCGAATCTCCCGCAGGTCTTTGGCGAAACCGATGGAGCCAATTTCAGCGCCCTTATCGTCGTAGATGATCGATGCCGAGATCGCTACCGGGATCTGCTCGCCCTTTTTGGTCTTAAATACAGTTTCGAAATTGCTCACCCGTCCTCGGCGAGCGCGCATGGCGGCCATCACTCTACGTGCCTCGGCGAGACTGGGATAAATTTCGACGACGTTTTTGCCCAACACTTCTTCGTCGCTGAAGCCGAGATTTTGCCGCGCGCCGTCGTTATAAAAGGTGATTGTCCCTTGGTTATCGACGGAAATGATAATGTCAGGGCAACTCTCGACGAGTTTTTGGAAGTATTGTCCGGGCAGCGACATACGCGCAGAAGATATCTTGTATGATAAGGTGAACAACGATATCAATGCAAGAGCGAAACGGCAATCGCTCGCTCGTCGCCCAGTGCTCGTTCCAGCAGCTCACGATTAGTGGCACCGACTCACGATACCCGACAATTAAATTGGCTTTTGGCCTGGGCCGTCGTCTTCTGCGACATCGGCACTTCGGTCTACTACGTTCCCGGAATCCTCTACGGCCATGTCCGAGACGCGACGCCTTTTTTTGTTTTGCTCACCACCGGCGGCTTCATTCTTCTGTCGCTCAAGTACATTGAAATTTCCTGGCGTAACCCCGAAGGCGGCGGCGTAGTCACCATCACGACCAAGGCGTTCGGTCCGATGTGGGGATGTCTCGGCGGCATGCTGATTACTGTGGATTATTTCCTCACCACCGCGATCTCAGCCGTTTCGGGATTTCACTACATCGGCAGCGCTTTTGCGGCACTGGACAGCCACGTCGTTCTGCTTTCCTGCACCGGTGTGGTGGTGCTCGCCGCGCTCAATATCATCGGCATTCGCGAGAGCGCGGCAGTCGCTCTCGTAATGGCCTGCGCTTCGTTTGTCGTAAACCTGCTCGTGATCGGCACCGCGATGCTCAACATGAATCCGTCGGAGTGGCATACGGTTCTTGGCCGGCTCGGAACCGGACCCGAAATTTCCTTTTACGATCTTTTGGTCGGCTTCGCCTCGGCTTGGCTCGCTTTTTCCGGATTAGAAAGCATCAGCCAGCTGAGTCCAGCAATGCGTTTTCCGCTCCGCAAGACCACCCGGCGAGCGATGCTTGCGGTGATCGTCACCATGGTCGTTACCGCGCCGATATTGACCGCGCTCTCGATCGGCCTGTTGCCCCAACAGATCAAAACCACTGAAAGCGAGCGCTTTATTTCCGAACTCGGCATGCGCGTCGGCGGCTTAGGTCTAAAGCTCGCGGTGGTTCTCACGGCCTCGAGCCTGCTTTTATTTGCATCGAACACCGCAATCATCGGCTCCTATCATGTCTTTCTCGCGCTGGTAAAAGGCGGATTTCTGCCAAAAATCATCGCCGCGCGTAACGGCACCTTCAATACGCCGCAAATTGCGATCGCGATCGCGACGCTCGTTCCTGTCCTGGTCATTTTTTTGAGCCACGGTGAAATGAAAGTGCTGGGGGATATGTATGCCTTCGGTCTGCTCGGCGCGTTTGTTTTTTCCTCTTTGAGCTTGGATTCGATTCGCTGGCGCCTGGGCCGGCGCGATCCCGCGTTTTGGATCGGGGTTTTTACTACTGCAATGGTAGTCGTCGCCTGGGCAGTTAATCTGGTGGAAAAGCAGCTGGCAACTTATTTCGGCGGCGCGGTAACCGCGATCGGTATGATCACCGCCATTGGTGTGCGCCGTTCCTGGTTTCTCGATCTCGCCGTTCGAGTCCCGTTCATCCAGCGTCTCCAGGCACGGGCCTATCGCGCATCCGAGGACTTGGTCGAGGACGAGCTCAAAGGTTTGGTGACTCTTGCCGAGGCCGTGGAAGTGAAACCACTTTATTCATCGTCGACGCTGCTCGCGATACGCGACGAATCGCCGCGGCTGATTCAGGAGGGTATCACGCGTGCCAAAGGGCGCCGGGAACCGGCGATCTACTGCATTTATGTGGAAGAATGGCCCGGTTTGTTCGCTGGCGAGACACCCCATGCTCCCAACGAGGAAGGGATTCGCACATTGCGCGCGGCGCTCCAGGCGGGACGGCAAAACAATACAGAGGTGATCCCCATCTGGGCGGTTTCGCACAACGCCGCTCAGGCCATCGCCAATGCTGCCAAAGCGCTGGGCGTGAATGCGGTGATGATTGGAGCTTCGCGCCGCTCGGCGTTCTATCACATGCTCCGCGGCCGCGTCGTGCGCGGATTGATGAAAAAGCTGCCACATGATTGTCATTTGATGATTTACAACTGAGGCAGGGACAACTCACTAGCGTGTTCGCTCTCTTCAAGCGATCAGCGCTTCCTCCCGCCGAAAAACCAGTCGATCGCAGAACGGCAGCGGCAACAATAACACCGCCAGTCACCGCAGTACGCATGCGCATGGCAAACGGACCCGAGGTAAAAACTCTGGCGGTCTAGCGCATGCCTAAATTTTTGAGGAATCCGGACCTGGAGAGAGCTTCGACAAAAGAGTTGTCGTAAAAATCCTTTGGATCGGCGTTTTTCGCATTGGCGAATTCTTTTTCGTCCAGGTATTCGAATTGTGCCTTGATCGCCTCCGGATGCACCGCCAAGTTCAGTGCCCAGTAGGGCGCAAAAGCATCATACGTTCCGTCGATGGTCGGGCCGTCTTCGATTTTGGCGTATTTCCCAATGGCTTTTTTGGCAATCCCAGGATCCTTGCGTGACAGAACAACGGCTTCGGCGATCGCCTTCAGAAACGCGTAGACCGTGTTGGGATTGTTCTTGAGGTATTTTTCTGTCGTGCCGTAGGCGACCTGGAACGCAGGAATGTTGAGCTTCCCGATATCAACCAGCATGTTCAGCCCTGACTCTTTTGCTTTCAGCGTATTCGGCGCCGAAAGTGTGCCGGCGGCCGTTTTTCCTCCCAGCACTGAGCTGAGAATTGCGGGCACGGTTTGCACGTAAAGGATTTGCACGTCCCGATTGGGAACCAAGCCGTTTTTTTTCAGCGCCTCGCGCGTGGCGGTATCAAGAGCTGCCCTCGGCGTACTTGCGGCGATGGTTTTCCCTTTCAATTCTTGAATCGACTTCAATTCTTTTGCGCCCCAGATCTGAAAGACCAGTTGCTGCATCGTTCCGCCAAAATATTTCACTTGGCCGCCGCGCAATCGCGCATTGATGAGATCGGGACCGTCGGTATAAAAATCCACTTCCTCGGAAATCACCGCCTGAGCGGAAACTTGTGGTGTGAGAAGTTGTAGATTTGCGTTTAAACCATGGTTTTTGAACAAACCGGTTTCGTACGCAACCCAGATGGGTGTGAACGCGCCGCTCGGCTGCGCATAACTGACGACGATGTCGGATTTTTCTGGTTTACCGCCGATGTCGGCGGCAAACGCGGGAGCCATCGTAAATATCCATGCAATCCCGAAAAAAACCGTTCTCCACGGCGTCATGCTTTTTCCTCCACGTCAAATTAACGAAAAATATGA
The DNA here is from genome assembly GCA_035455905.1 of Binatia bacterium. Taxonomy (GTDB): domain Bacteria; phylum Desulfobacterota; class Binatia; order UBA9968; family UBA9968; genus DP-20. Next base: position 8,515 of record DATIEH010000454.1, read on the forward strand.
TCAGCCTGAGACTCTGTTTTCAAAACTCGACGAGACGCGTTCTGAAGTCCTTAGATCCACGAGTCTCAATTCAGCCGCCGATGTGCCATTCCATTCATTCTGACTTAAGCGGTATGCGACATCGAGCAATTCACCGGGCGCGCCGGGGATCTCGTCGGGCGCGCCGAAGACAACACCGCTAATGACACGACCGGCTTGTCGGAGGCGGTAACGAACGCCACTTGAAAACGTTCTTCGCTCGCAAATCTCTGCGCCAGTCGTCATGAACAACGGCTCCGGATTGCCGACCCCGAAGGGTTTGAGCACGTTCAACTGCCTCAATAGTCCAAGATCAACTTCGGAAAATTGCAACTCTGCATCCACTTCCAGAAGCGGCAGCAAATCGTCGGGCATGAGCGCTTGCCGGGCAAATTTCTCGAACTCCTCGGCAAACCGTTCCAGCTTCGCGGCTTTGATTGACAATCCGCCGGCATACTCGTGCCCGCCAAATTTTTCCAAATGCTCTGCGCAGTATTGAAAGCCCTGCACCAGGTGAAATCCGCGGATGCTGCGCGCCGACCCTTTGCCCTGATCGCCCTCAAAACCGATGACGACCGTCGGCCGGCAGTATTTTTCCACGATGCGCGATGCGACAATGCCGAGCACTCCTGCATGCCAGCCATCGCCGGCGAGCACCAGGGAATGACAACCGCCGCCATCCATCACGGCAGTGGCGCAGGCAAGAGCTTGTTCAAGCACAGCCGCCTCCACCGCCCGACGCTCGATATTGTGTGCCTCGAGTTCCTGAGCAATGCGCGCTGCGGTTTCGTTAGATTCCGTCGTCAATAATTCGACAACTTTGATGCCGTAATCCACCCGGCCCGCAGCATTGATCCGAGGGCCCAAGCGAAACCCGACTTGCCCGGCGCTTACATCGCCGTCCGGAATGCCGGCGACTTTTTTAAGTGCGACGATTCCCGGACGGCTCGAAGAGCTTAACTCCTGAAGCCCTCTTCGCAGCAGCGTCCGATTCACGCCCCTGAGCGGCACCATATCCGCGATCGTTCCGAGGGTGACAATATCGAGATAAGGTCGAATGTCGAGGGCGCCATTCGGAAACCAGCCGCGCTCGCGCAATTTGGCGCGCAACGCGATCACGACGTAGAACGCCAAGCCCGCGGCACAGAGTCCTTTATCGGGAAAAGAACAATCCTTTCGGTGCGGATTGACCACGGCCAAAGCCCGCGGGAGTTCCGATGGCGGTTGGTGATGGTCAATGACAATGATATCAAGGCCGAACTCGCGGGCAGCTTCGATTTCGATGGCGTTGGAAATCCCGCAATCCACGGTCACGACTAACCCGACACCTCGCTCTTCCAAGCGCCGCAACCCGGCCGTATTGAGACCATACCCCTCTTCGATCCGATGCGGCACGTAGTAGATCGGTTGAGCGCCGAGCGCGCGTAGGAAGCATACCAGCAAAGAAGCGCCGGTGGTGCCGTCGACGTCGTAATCTCCCCAAATGCCGATTTGCTCTTTGTCCTCAATCGCCCTGACAAGTCGCGCAACTGCCGGCTCCATATCGATCATCTCGAAGGGAGATGGCAAATCCTCGCGCAGACTCGATGACAGGTAGCGCTTGGCCGATTGGCTATCGCAATAGCCGCGCAAAATTAGAATGCGCGCAAGCAGCGGAGAAACTTTGAGCTGTTCAGATTGTCGAACGACGGCCAGCGGATCGGCTTCTCTGAGAAGCCAACGTTTACGCGAGGGGGGCGGCATCCAGTCTATACGTACTTGGTCAGCAGGAGCTTACTTTTTCGTCGACGAAACACTCAAGGCACCCGTGGGCTTTCTGATCGGCCTTTTCTCCCAAAATAAAACCACGGGACTGGCAATAAAAATCGTCGAGTAGACGCCTGAGAAAAAGCCTACCAACAGCGCGAACGCAAATGGCCGAATGACACCGCCGCCTAAAACAAAAAGCGCCAAAAGCACGAGAATAGCCGTCCCGGTGGTGATGATCGTCCGACTAAGGGTTTCGTTGATGCTCGTGTTGATGATACCTTCTAGAGATTCTCGCTTGATCTTACGCATATTTTCCCTGACACGGTCGCAGACGATCACCGTGTCATTGACGGAGAAACCTACGACGGTCAGCAGAGCCGCGATGATGGTCAAATCGAACTCGTAGTTAGCCACAATCAGCGCACCAATCGTGACCAGGACGTCGTGAATCAAGGCGACCACCGCGCCTAAACCGAAACGCAACTCGAAACGCAACCAGATATAGACTCCCATCATGATTGTCGCCGCGATGACTGACCATGCGCCCTTCTGACGCAGCTCACTGCCGACCTTCGGTCCCACCGACTCGATTCGTCGAATCTCAAACCCGCCACTGCCAAACTGTTTCGTGAGCTTTTCTTTAATGAGTTCACCCAGCTCGCCAAGCTGAGCCGAGGTTCGTTGTAACCGCACGAGAAATTCGTTCGAGCCTTGTTGACCAAAATCCTGGACGACGGTGTCCCCTGCGCCGAGTTCGCCCAACGCATTGCGAATTTCCGGGATCGTGACCGGCTTGGAAAACTTTAGCTGCGCCACGGTTCCACCTGCGAAATCGACCCCGAGCAATGGACCCTTGGTAAAAAGAAGAATGAGCACGGCCAAATTCACCACGGATGAGATCGCGACGGCAACGTATCGATAGCGGGTAAATGGGATTCTTGTGCCGGGTTTGATGAGTTCCATAGCGTCCTTTTTAGATGCTGATCTTTTTCAACTTGCCGGTCATGGCACGGTAATCATAGTAGATCCGCGTCATGTAGACGGCGGTCACGACGGTCGTCAATATGCCGACGCACAGAGTGACCGCAAAGCCTTTGATCGGCCCTGTGCCGAATTGAAAAAGAATGACTCCAGAAAGAAACGTCGTGACGTTGGTATCAATGATCGCCGGCATCGCATGTTGAAAACCCGCTTCGATCGCCGAGCGCGGCGCGCGTCCGGCTCTCAATTCTTCACGAATGCGTTCGTTGATCAGCACATTAGCGTCCACCGCCATACCGGCGATGAGCACGATCCCCGCGATGCCGGGCAGAGTCAGCACAGCCTTGAAAGCCGCGAGAATCGCCAGGAGGAAAAGGATGTGAAACAACAGCGCACAGTCAGCGATCACGCCTGCGCCGCGATAATACATGATCATGAAAACGATAACCAACGAACTTCCCACCACGAAAGAGATCACCCCGTCGCGGATGGAATCGCTCCCCAATGAAGGTCCAACGGTTCTCTCCTCGAGTATTTCAACCGGCGCCGGCAGCGCGCCCGCACGCAAAACAATAGATAAATCTCTGGCCTCCTTGAGATCGAAATTTCCCGTGATCGATGCGCGGCCGCCGCCAATTCGCTCCTGAATGACCGGCGCAGAATAGACGCGGTTATCGAGCACGATCGCCAGCCGGCGCTTAACGTTGGCCGCGGTAATTTGTTCGAATAGTCTTGCGCCAGCCGCGTTGAGGATGAGCTCGACCGAAGCTCCTTGCAACTGCTGCGCCGGCCGTACACGAGCGTCTTGAATGTATTCACCCGTCATCAATGGTCGTGACTCCACGACGTACGCTTGTTTTTCGTTGCCGACTCCTTCGCCTCTCCCCGCATGACCATACAGCACCTGCCGACCGGGCGGTGGACCGTTCTTAATTGCATCCTCCACGTTCGCCGTGTCATCGACCAGTTTGAATTCCAACAAAGCCGTCTTGCCGATGATCTCCTTGGCGCGCTCGGGGTCCTGTATACCAGGGAGCTGGATGAGAATATTTTCCTGGCCTTCTCTTTGAATAATCGGCTCGCTCACGCCGAACTGGTCGATCCGGTTGCGAATGGTTTCTAAAGATTGATCAATCGCATAGTCGCGCAGTGAGCGCATTTCTTCCTTACTCAAGGTCAAGAAAAACTCGCTCGTGCCCCCACTAGTTTGTGGCGACTTTGCTTCGACTAAATAGGCAAAGTCGCTCTTTAAGACACCGCGCAAGCGTTCCGCATTTGTCGATGGAACCGTGATATGAAGCACTGTGCCTTCGACGCGCTCGACGTTGACGCCGGACACGCCTTTTTCGCGCAAGACATTCGTCAAATCCCCGCGCACCCGTTCGATATTGTTTTCGATCGCTTTGTCCACCTTGACTCCAAGAACGAGATGGCTCCCGCCTTGAAGATCAAGGCCAAGATTGATTCGATCGGCTGGCAAAAAATTGGTCCACCACGAAGGCAATGAGCCCACAAAAGTCGGCACTAGGTAGATAAGGGCCGCGATAATTGCGATTGCGAATATGACCGCCCGAGTCAAGACACTTTGCCGCATTCGCTAGTCCTTTCCTTCCTTCCCGGCGCTCTTCTCTCCGGTGAGAACCGCGCTGATCTGTGGTCGATGCACGCGAATTCTCACGTTTGGCGCCACCTCCAACGTAACAACTGTTTCCTTTAGGTCGACCACCTTACCGTAAATTCCCCCGGAGGTCATCACCTCGTCGTTCTTTTTCAATTTGTTCAACAGGTCCTGGTGCTCTTTACTTTTCTTCTGCTGTGGCCGAATGACCATAAAATACATGATGACAAAGATCAGAATGAACGGGATGAGGGTCATCATCGGCCCCGGCCCGCCCACGCCCGGCACAGCTTGCGCGTATGCAATGTCGAACATCTATCCTCCTAAACTGCGCGAATCGCCTGAGAGCGTTTCCTCTACTGGCCAAATTTCCGTCCAGAGATCGGCCCTTTCAGTTCGAATCGCCTCTCGACACTTATCCATGAGCCGGTGGTAAAAGTAAAGATTATGGAGAGTATTGAGCTGCGCCGACAGAATTTCCCCCGCCATATAAAGATGGCGCAAGTAAGCGCGGGAGAAGTTTTGACAGGCATAGCACCCGCAGTGCTCCTCCACCGGGCGCCGATCCTCGGCAAACTCGGCGCGCTTGATGTTGAGCTTACCCTTGAAGGTATAGAGGGTGCCATTTCGAGCGTTACGCGTCGGAATCACACAGTCGAACATGTCGAAACCGGCGCGCACCGCTCGAATGATGTCCTGGGGGCGGCCCACTCCCATCAAATAGCGTGGTTTATCGCGGGGCAGCAATTTCGCGGTGAAAGCGCCGATTTTGTAGAGTTGCTCCTCACCTTCGCCGACGCCTAAACCACCCACCGCGAAACCATCGAAGGGCATCGATACGAGCGCATCGACACACCAACGCCGCAAATCTTCGAACACGCCGCCTTGCACAATGCCAAACATCAATTGTTGAGGGCTCGCGCTCTGTGCTCGCAAGCATCGCTCCGCCCAACGGATTGTCCGCTCGGTGGAAACCTGAACGTATTCACGCGGCGCATCGCCGGAGATGCATTCATCGAGCACCATGGCAACGTCGCTTCCCAGCGCCTGTTGAATCTCGATACTTTTCTCCGGCGTCAACAGATGATTTGCGCCATCGAGATGCGATTGAAAGTTGACGCCCGCTGCGCTGATTTTACGCGTTGCGCCGAGACTAAACACCTGGTAACCGCCGCTGTCGGTCAAGATCGGACCGTTCCAACCCATGAAACTGTGTAGCCCGCCGAGCCGACGAATCACTTCGTGACCGGGCCGGAGATAGAGGTGATAAGTGTTACCCAATAAAATCTGACAGCCGATTTCGCGCAAGTCTCGTGGCAGCATGGCTTTGACCGTTCCCTGCGTACCCACCGGCATAAAGCATGGCGTCTCGACTTCGCCGTGGGCAGTCAGGAGCCGTCCGAGCCGTGCCTGTGAGCCGAGATCCTTTTGGAGAACAGTGAAATGAGCAGACATCTTCAATTTTGGATTTTGGATTCCCGATTTTGGATTAGGATCGACCGACTAGAATGACACTTCCGAATTCTTGTCCGACAATCGAAAATCCAAAATTTTACAGTATGAGCATGGCATCGCCATAACTATAAAACCGATACTTCTTTTCGATGGCTTCGTGATAGGCGCGTCGAATGAGATCCAGACCCGCAAATGCGGCGACTAGGATCAGTGGCGTCGATCCAGGTAAATGGAAATTGGTGATCAAACCATCGATGACGTGGAATCGATCCCCTGGGTGAATGTAAAGACGCGTGATGCCTTCATCCGCCACGATGCGACCCTGCCGACGCGCCACCCATTCGAGCGTGCGCGTGCTCGTTGACCCGACCGCGATTATGCGGCCGCCGGTCTCTTTTGCGCGATTGATCCGCGCCGCGGCCACTGCGCTCAGGCTGTAGCGCTCCCCTTCCATGCGGTGGTTCTCGATGCGCTCACTGCGCACTGGCTGGAACGTCCCCGGTCCCACGTGAAGGGTTAGCAGTGTTCGGGCAATTCCTTTGGCGGCCAGTTTCTCAAACAGCTCGTCCGTAAAATGAAACCCCGCCGTGGGCGCTGCGACTGCACCCGAATGACAAGCATAGACCGTCTGATAGCGGTCATGGTCCAAGGCTTCAACCGGGCGGCCTCGACGAACATAGGGCGGCAGAGGTGGCTCTCCGAGTGATTGGAGTTGCTCATCAAAATTTCCGACGTGATGGAACTCGAGCCCGAAACGGCCGCGTCCAAGGTCGCCCAGCACTTCAGCGGTGATCCCACCGCCAAAACGCAATTCGCTCCCGACCCGCGGTTTTTTGCCTGCATCGATCAATCCAAGCCATAGGGTTCGATCAGGTTCGGGAAAGCGCTCCAACAGCAACACCTCCACATGACCACCGCTTTCCTTCTTACCGATAAGCCGTGCCGGAAAAACCTTTGTATCATTTAAAACCAGGAGATCTCCGGCACTAAGAAACTCGCTGAGCTCCGAAAAACCAGTGTGAGTAATCGCGCCGGAGCTCCGTTGCAGCACGAGAAGCCGAGAGCCCTCGCGCCGACGGCTTGGAACGGCCGCAATCAACGACTCCGGTAAGACATAATCGAATTCCTTCAGATCCATAGATGCAAAGACCGGGAGGACATGGCTCCGTCCCCCCGCTCACAAGCAGTATAAAATGGCGTGAGAGTTTTGCCAGCTTGGTGGCTATTCGTTTTTTTTCAAAAACGGCGTTAGCAAGTCGATCGGCACTGGAAAAATCGTGGTCGAGTTCTTTTCTGAGGCGACTTCGACAAGACTTTGCAGAAATCTCAGCTGCAGCGCCATCGGTTCCTTCCCGATGACTTCGGCCGCATCTGCAAGCTTCTGCGCTGCTTGAAATTCGCCGTCGGCATGGATCACCTTGGCGCGCCGCTCGCGTTCCGCTTCGGCTTGTTTGGCCATTGCCCGCTGCATCTCTTGGGGCAGATCGATGTACTTCAGCTCGACCAGGACAACTTTGATGCCCCAGGGGTCGGTTTGCTGATCGAGGATTTCTTGGATTCGGCTATTGATTCGTTCTCGTTCAGCGAGCAGCTCGTCCAGTTCGGCCTGGCCGCAGACGCTTCTCAGCGTCACCTGCGCCAACTGCGAAGTCGCAAACAAATAATTTTCCACCTCGATTACGGCGCGGGTCGGCTCGAGGACGCGAAAATACAAAACCGCGTTGACCTTGACCGATACGTTGTCACGCGTGATAACGTCCTGCGGCGGGATATCCATTGTTACCGTGCGCAGGTCCATTTTGACCATTTTTTCGACGCCCGGAATGATGTACGTAATACCGGGGCCGCGAGCGCCAACCATGCGTCCGAGGCGAAACACGACGGCTCGCTCATATTCTTTGAGAATCTTGATGCCGCTGATAATCAGAGCAATGACAATAATCAAAAATGTAAGGGGCGCACCGAATCCAAACATAGCTGTATCCTCCTAGCTCTGTGCGTCACCTTCGGACAATCGTCGCACTTTGAGCTGCATGCCGTCGTAACCGACAACCCGCACTTTTTCGCCGACATCGATCGGCCCATCGGCCTGTGCGCTCCAATTCTCACCATGCACAAATATTCTGCCGGTCGGAGCAAGCTTGCCGCGCACTTCACCGATTTGGCCGATCAAACCTTCTTTGCCGACCGCCGGCGTGGCCTTCTGCGAGCGGAAAACTAAGTAACTGATCGCAAGAACAAAACTCCCTACGGTACCCACGGCGGTGAACACAATCGATCGATCCACCCCGAAGTCGGAAATCGGGGTATCAAAGAGCAACAGCGACCCGAGAGCCAGAGACACGATCCCGCCAATCCCCAACACGCCGAAATTGGGGAAAAACGCCTCGCCAACCAACAAACCCAGGCCCAGCAAAATGAGCGCGAGCCCGGTGTAATTGATGGGCAGCACCTGTAGCGAGGCAAATGCAAGCAATAAACAAATAGCACCCGCGATACCCGGGAAGAAAACCCCGGGATGTGCGAATTCCATATAAAGGCCGAGAAAACCCGCCATCATCAAGATATATGCGATATTAGGGTCGGCGATGGTGTTGAGCACTCTTTGCTTGAGACTCATCTCATGACGGACGACGCGCGCATCTTTGACCGAGAGCACCACGTCTTTGCCGTTGATATCGACTTTTCGTCCGTCAGCCTGTCTGAGCAAGTCCTCAACGTCTCGAGCAACGATGTCGATGACGTTTTTCTTGAGCGCCTCTTTTTCCGTGATCGCTACGCTTTTGCGCACCGCCTGGATTGCCCACTCGGTATTGCGGCCGCGTTTTTGCGCGATGCTTTCGCTAAAGGATGCGGTGAAGTTCTCAATCTTCTCACCCATGGCACCTTTGACTTCCTGTCCCGCACCGGCTACCGGATGCGCCGCTCCAATATTCGTTCCCGGAGCCATTGCGGCAATGTGCGCTGCCATCGTGATGAAAACGCCGGCCGATCCTGCGCCGGCGCCGCTCGGCGCCACATAAACCATGAGCGGCACCTCGGCTCCGAGCATCTCTTTGACAATGGTACGGGTTGAATTGAGTAATCCGCCCGGTGTGTCCAACTGGATGATCAGCGCCTTCGCTCCCCCGGCCTTCGCCCGTGCAATGCTTTCGCGAATAAAATCATCGACTGCAGGATTGATGGTGCCATCGATGGAAATCAGATCCACATGCGGCGCTGCGGCATCCTTGGTTTGCGCCATAACGGAAACCGCCACAGTCAAAAGTAAAATCAGGCAAGACAGCTTAAGAGTCTTCACGGCGCATCTCTTTGATCACCTTCTTGATATCTTCCCAAACCAGCTTTTTGTCCGCCGGATTGCGTAGCAAATAAGCGGGGTGAAATGTCGGCATCAACTTGATGCCCTGATAAGTATGCCAGTTGCCGCGGAGCTTCGTGATCGGCATCTTGCTTTGCAGGAGCGTCTGAACGGCGAACTTGCCCAAAGCCACGATGATTTCTGGACTAATGAGCTCGATTTGTTTTTTTAGAAATGGCTCGCAGGCTGCCACTTCGTCAGGTTCAGGATTGCGGTTGTCCGGCGGTCGGCACTTGACCACATTTGCGATATAAACGTCCTCGCGTTTGAGCCCGATCCCCTTGGTGATAATATCGGTCAAAAGCTGTCCTGCTCGCCCGACGAAGGGCTCGCCCTGGAGATCTTCGTCCCGCCCGGGCCCCTCTCCGACAAACATCAGCTTGGCGCGCGGATTTCCCACGCCGAAAACTAAGTGGGTACGGCCCGAGCATAATTTGCACCTACGGCAATCGCCAATCGCGGCGCGTAGCTCTTCGAGATTACTGGCTACCGGCGATGGCGCGCCCGGAGAGAACAAATCAGCGCTACTGCCTGCGATGGAACCGGCGCTTTTCCCCGGTGCAGCCTTGCCCTCGCTTCGGTTATCCCTAGCCACTCTCGCTCCCACCTGCGCTCCGCGCTGTAAATGACGGCGCAGCGAGCTCGTCAACAGCAGCAATTCTTCCGCATAACTCATGTCTGACATCGGCTAGCTCTCAAACCGGCATGATCTTAGCACCGGCGAGTTATACGTAGCAATGCTATGGCGCCGTGTAGGGCCTCGACCGCCAGCTCGGGAACATTTATGCGAGCTGCTTCAGTTGTTTCAAGTAAGCGGCACGAACATGGGAAAAAAATGCCAGCGCTTCCGGCCAGAGATAGTCTCGATAGGTATAAGCCAAGCCGTGGAAATGTCCATTGTCATAGAACAACGTCGCTTCCGCGTAAATGCCAGCGCGCAAATAAATTCTCTGGCTGGCATTTTTGGTGGATGCGAGAACGACTTTGTGCGCATCGAGATAGCCGGGATCGACGTTGATCCGACGCCCGCCGCCGCTGTCGCGATAGCGGTCCTCAATCAGCTGGGTTTTGAGCTTCAACTCCGTTAACCGTTCGGGCGGCAGGAGCGATGAAAATCCGACGAAACACCTCAACAATTCTGAACCCATCTCCTGCTCGTAGTATGTGGACAGATTCCAAGGCAACACGGCGCTTCGCCCGTCGATCTGGCCCATTAGCGCCATCAGGTCTTTTTCAGCTTGGGTGAGGAGTTCCCGAGTCGAGGAGAGTAGCGCGACGAAAAATTTCGCCGGCTTGGGCTCCCGTGGAGTACCCATTTCAGCTGCGGTTCTTCAAAGCGAGATAGTGGTCGTAAATACAATCGGCGAGATCATCCTTGCTCATAAGCGGCAGCGGGCGAACGACGCCGGTGCGGTCAATAATTGTCGCGACATTGGTATCGCCGTCAAAACCGCTCCCCTCTTCCACGACATTGTTCGCGATAACGATATCAAGATTTTTCTCACGCAATTTCTTTCCCGCATTGGCGGTGAGATTCTCGGTCTCCGCGGCAAAACCGACCAGCCATTTGCCGTCTTTATTCTGCCCCAATTCTTTCAAAATATCGGGATTCGGCTCGAGCCGAAGCTCGATGGCACCTACGCCGCGCTTTATTTTTCCACCGCTTGGCGCCGCAGCATGATAGTCGGCAACCGCCGCCGCCATAATGACAACGCTCGAACGTGGATATTCCTTAAGAACTGCCTCACGCATTTCCGCCGCGGTGGTCACCTCGACGAGACGAGCACCCGCCGGCGCATCGAGAGCCGTGGGCCCGCTCACCAATGCTACCTCAGCGCCCCGTCGCAGCGCGGCGCGGGCCAATGCGTATCCCATTTTGCCCGATGATCGGTTTGAGATGTAGCGAACCGGATCGAGCGGCTCCCGGCTTGGACCCGCAGTGATCAAGAAGTTTTCTCCGGCGAGATCTTTTTTGTGTAATAGCCGTTCAACCTCGTCACCGATCTTTTCTGGATCGGGCAGGCGCCCTTTGCCTTCATAACCGCATGCTAGATAGCCTTCAGCCGGCTCCATAACGTGATAACCGACCCGCCGGAGCTTACGCAGGTTCTCTTGAACGATCACGTTCTCATACATATGAATATTCATTGCTGGCGCGAGCAGCACCGGCGCTTGAGTCGCCATTAGAACGGTCGTCAATAAGTCATCAGCGATGCCAGAGGCGAGCTTTCCGATCACATTCGCCGTTGCCGGCGCAATCACGAAAAGATCGGCGGAATCCGCGAGATCGATGTGGCCGATCTCGGATTCTTGCGTCAGGCTAAAGATTTCCGTAGCGACCGGATTGCCCGAGAGAGTCTGAAACGTGAGCGGCGTGACGAATTCCATTGCGCCGCGAGTCATAATCACCCGAACCTGGAAACCATTCTTGACTAGGAGCCGCACCAGCTCGACTGCTTTGTAACACGCGATGCCGCCCGTGACCCCAAGAACAACCATCCGTTGTTGACCGTTGGTCGCCATGCCCCAAAATTAGCCGATCAGCCGCAGGGGTGCAAACTTCGATCGGCGATCACGACCTTATCAATCAGAGCGAATTTCGCCACCGCATACGAGTTTTTGTTCGCCGCGCTTCGTATTCCATTGCTTCGCTGTGAACAAGCTCCCGGATTTACCAAGCTTGGCAGAAGAAAATACGGCTACATGGCATAGTTTTCGCGTTCACTGACGATTTCAGATCGCGCAAATTCGGCAAAACACTTGACCATCCTCTAGGCTTAATGTAATCACACAGACGGGGAGAAGGAGATATTGATGAAGCGAAAGAAAACGTTATGGGCGCGCGCCGTACCAGCGGTGGCATTCGGTATTTCAATGAGCTTCGCCGTGCTGGTACACACGCCCGTGAGCGCCGACGAGAGTTCCGCAGCGGAACCGAGCGAAGAAGCCAATCAGGTTACGCTGGCTCAAGCCGATACTGAGTCCCCTGCGGGGCTTGCGGCTGCGGTCAATCTGACTGGACTGGCGGCAGCTTCAAATCCTGGCGAAGATTTCGAGGATGATCCCTTCGAGGGCTTCAATGAAAAAATGTTCTGGTTCAACCGAGAAGTTGTGGATCGTTACGTTTTGAAACCGATTGCTACGGGGTGGGATTTTTTACTGCCCGATCCGGTGCAACGGGGCGTGCACAATTTTTTTGACAATCTTGCCGTTGTCCGACGTGTCGTCAATAATAGCTTGCAGCTCAAGTTTAATGGCGCGGCGACCGAACTCGCACGCTTCACGATAAACAGCACCATTGGCGTTGTTGGATTTTTCGATGTCGCGAAAGATGGTTTCGGCATCGAACAAAAAGACGAGGACACCGGGCAAACGTTTGGCGTCTGGGGAGCCGGTCCTGGACCTTACCTGGTGTTGCCATTTCTGCCGCCACTCACGGTCCGTGATGGCATCGGTTATGCCTTCGACATCGCCATGACTCCCTATACCTATTTCATTCCTTGGTGGGCCTCGGTGGCGGGAACACTAACGAGTACCGTCAACGAAAGATCCCTCAATTTGGATCGGTTTGAGCGAGTTGCCGAATCGACGGTCGATCTGTACGGCGCCGTGCGGAATGGTTACCTGCAAAGGCGCGCCGCGGCAATCAAACAGTAAGTTTGCCCTGGAACGACGCTTGTGAGCGGAAGATCCGTTAAACGATCTTCCGCTTTTTTTTGCTCATCAATCAATTTGAGGCTTGCCCATGACGAATTCGGTATTGACAAGATCTGACCCGTTCAATAGAAAATATCTTTGAGCAATTTTTCAGAATTCCCAGCTAAGCATTCAAGGAGCGCCAAACAAAACCAAGATGCCACGAGCCAAGAAAAAGAGCGCCGGCCGCGCCGGCAAAGATCGCAGCCACGAGTATATCGATGACGGTACTCACGACGAATCGGAAGATGAGGATCTTCCAAGTGACGAAGCGGGTCGGCGGAAAATAAAGAAAAATTATGAGGAACTCTTGGGTATTCGCGTAGACAAGCTTCGCGGCCGCGTCCTTAACCGGGAAAAAATCAACAAGAGCATCGACGGCCTTTACTTTATCTGTTTCGAATGCAAACGAATCTGCCACAATTTGGATGATGGATGGGTTGAAGAGGCGGGGACGTTGAACAATTATTGCGGTAACTGTGCGAAGCTTAAAGGCATTCGCAGCAGTGCTGCCTAGATCCACAGTTTCACGCGCGTTAAAACCTCTTTCAGATCATCAGGCAAAGGCGTTTCAACGATTAATTTCCGGCTGGTTTTTGGATGTCTGAACTGCAATTTAATCGCGTGCAGAAATTGCCGCTTGAGACCAAAGCTCTCCGGGCTCGCCTTACCATATAACAAGTCGCCGACAATCGGATGACCTATCGACGCCAGATGAACGCGAATCTGGTGGGTAACTCCCGTGGTCATGGTTACTTCGACCAAAGTAACTTCGGAACCTTGCGCCAATTGCCGATAGTGCGTCGCGGCGTTCCAAATCCTCTCACTGTGCGGATACGGCGAATTAACAGCGCGCATCCGGGCTCTGTCCCGGGGATCATGTGCCAAGGGCAGCGTGGTGGTGCCGCTCGCATTGGTTTCCCCCCACACAAGTGCCCAGTAGGTCTTAACGATCTCCCGACGGCGAAACTGTTTGCGCAACTCAATGAAGCTTTCTTGCGTTTTTGCCACCAGCACCAGTCCTGAGGTATCGCGATCAAGCCGGTTTAAAATTCCCGGTTCCCAACGAGATTTGCCAACCGCCAGCAACTCGGGATGCTTTGAAGCAATGAAGTTTGCCACGGTGTCTTCATCCCGCCCCGAGAAGCCATGCGTCGGCAAGGCGGCTGGCTTATCCACGATCAGGATCTCTGGATCTTCATACACAACCCGTAGTTGAAGGTTAGGATTCGCCAGCGGTTGCGGACTCAGCCATGCCGCCGGCCCGTGAAAGACTAG
>DATIEH010000455.1:0-5516 GCA_035455905.1 Binatia bacterium
GGTGGCAAGAGCGCTTTAGCGATAAAAATCCCATTGCTCGGATCGAATACTTCCATCGACAGCTCGGCGTCACCGCCGATGATCTGTACTTTGCCGTCCGCCAAGAGCTTTAACGTCGCGAGCGCGCGCGCCGCCTGCATGTCCGTTGGGGGCATATAGAACGACTGCGAAGCTGGATCGAAAACTTCGGCTGTATTGAGAACCGCATTTTGAGCATTAACACCGCCGACGATCAACACCTGACCGGCACTGGTGAGGATCGCGCTGTGAAATTTGCGCACCGTCTGCATGCTACCTGCGATCAGCGAAAATTTCTGCGTCGCCGGATCGTAGATCTCTGCGCTGCCAGTAGCATCTCCGCCAGCAATGAGAATCTTACCGTCCGCTAAAATAGTGGACGTATGGCCGCTGCGCGGCGTCGTTAGCGATGGTCCTGATGTGAAAGAAGCTGTCATCGGATCATAAATTTCGGTGGACGTCAGTGAACCATTCTGGCCCTGCCCACCAACGACCATCACTCGCCCATCTGGTAGTTTCGTAGCCGTATGATCCGTTCGCGCTACAATTGAAGCGGCTGAGAGAGAGACACTTTGGGAAGCCGGATCAAAAATCTCCGCTTGGCTGATCATGCCACTCTGGTTATCACCGCCGACAATCAATACTTTGCCGTCCTCCAGTAATGTCGCAGTATGCCCTCGGCGTTCGATGTACAGTTGGACCGTTCCGACGATTTGCGCGAAGGAAGGAACGGCGTAGGCGATGTGCGCAAGGAGTACTACAATCGTTATGTTGCTCCAAACTGCGAATCGACTGACGACTTGACGTGCTCGCATCTGCTTAACGATTGATGCCAAAGAATTCATCTGACTCTCCCTCTTCATGACACTCTCCTCATCTCGATCTGCCTTTCGAGTTTCCTTCAGTTCACTCAGGACAAAAAAAAACCGGCACACAGCTGTTGCCGGTTTCACCATTCGCTCCCTGATTCCCGTGGTGACCACCTGGGGATATCAGTTCATCGCATCAACTCATGTCGCCGTTTAAAACGGGCTTGCGCCGATGAGCATGGCCGATGCCAGGGAGTTCGTCTCCGCGTGAAGGAATCTTTCGTCGTCGTCGCGTTCGTTCTAGGAAATTGACGGCAGATCATTATCTGACAGTGCTTCGGCAGCACTGTCAGGCTTGTCAGAGGTGTCGCGTAAGTCTTTTTTACAATCGTCTTCGAGAAGCGCTTGGAATGCCCTCAGAAAAGCAAAATATGCGTTACCAATTAGGCTGAATTCTTGGTAAGGAAAAATAGCGACAAAACGGGAGGCGTTATGAAATCGCGCGCAGCCGTGGCATGGGAATCCGCTAAGCCGCTGGTCATCGAAGAAGTAGAGGTTGCCGGGCCGAAAAAAGGCGAAGTGCTGTTGAAACTCGCCGCAACCGGCGTCTGCCACACGGATGCCTACACTCTTTCAGGCAAAGATCCCGAGGGACTTTTTCCGGCGATCATGGGACATGAGGGAGGCGCCACGGTCCTCGAGGTGGGCACGGGCGTGACTTCCGTGAAACCAGGCGATCACGTGATTCCGCTCTACATCCCGGAATGTGGTGAATGTAAGTTTTGCCGATCGGGCCGCACCAATCTTTGCGGCGCCATTCGCCTGACCCAAGGAAAAGGCTTGATGCCCGATGGAACTTCACGTTTCTCCCTCTCCGGAAAAACCATTCTTCACTACATGGGCACTTCGACCTTTTCCGAATATACGGTTTTACCAGAAATCGCAGTGGCCAAAATCAATCCTGCCGCGCCGCTCGATAAAGTTTGCTTGCTGGGTTGCGGCATCACCACAGGCATTGGCGCGGTCTTGAACACAGCCAAAGTACGCCCGGGCTCGTCTGCGGCTGTTTTCGGTCTCGGCGGCATTGGTTTGAGCGTGATTCAGGGTCTGGTCATGGCGCGGGCCGAACGAATAATCGCCATCGACACGAACCAGGCGAAATTCGCAATGGCGAAAAATCTCGGCGCCACTGATTTCCTCGTGCCCCAATCCAACGGCCGGTCGATCCAAGAACAGATTGTCGAGATGACCGATGGCGGCGTGGACTACTCTTTTGAATGTATCGGGAACGTCAAAACCATGCGTGCCGCGCTGGAAGCTTGCCACAAGGGCTGGGGCGAATCGGTGATCATCGGGGTTGCCGGAGCCGGCGAGGAAATCAGCACTCGCCCATTTCAGTTGGTCACCGGTCGGGTCTGGCGCGGCACCGCATTCGGCGGGGTCAAAGGGCGGTCACAGTTGCCAGGTTACGTCGAGAAATATCTGGGCGGCGAGATCAAGGTCGATCCGATGATCACCCACACGCTGCCCTTGGACCGCATTAACGAAGCCTTTGATCTGATGCACCAAGGTAAAAGTATTCGTACAGTCATAAAATTCTGACCTCGACCACATTCCGTCGATCTCGACTAGTTGGGGGTCGCTGCGCTAACTGGCTTTTGCCTGCCCCGGTGCACGCTCATTTGCTCTATTTCCCAGCCAAACTCCCTTGCAGTTTCAAGAGTTTCTATCTATAAGAGAGCCCTAGCAGCTAGTGGGATTCCCCAGCCGCACACCAAAAATTCCGCTCGACAGATTTGTGAGAAAGGAACCGCGATGAACAAGAAGATCAAATTTCGCGTCAACGGCAAGAAGGTCGAAGGCGAAGTACCGACCAATCGCCTGCTCATTGATTATCTGAGGTATGATCTGGGCTTGACGGGCACCAAAGAGGGCTGCAGTGTCGGAGTGTGCGGCGCTTGTACCGTACTCATGGACGGTGACATGATCAGCTCCTGTTTGACGCTGACCGTCATGGCGGATGGCCACGATATTACGACGGTCGAAGGGTTGGCAAAAAACGGCGAGCTCAATCCGGTACAAAAGAGCTTTATTCAGTACGGCGGATTCCAGTGCGGCATTTGCACGCCGGGACAAGTCGTCGCGGCAACCGCGTTACTGAAAGAAAATCCCAAGCCCAACGAAGAAGAAATCAAAGACTGGATGATGGGCAATCTTTGCCGCTGCACTGGTTATTACAAAATTATCGAATCGATTCAAAAGGCGCATCAATTCGCCAAATAATAAGGACACGCTCATGACACCTTTCGAATACCGGACTCCGAAAAGTCTCAAAGAAGTTCACGCGAACCTGAAAGAATTCGGGTCCGATGCCAAACTGGTGGCCGGCGGCACGGCTTTGATTATCATGATGAAGCAGCGGCTGGTCCGACCCAGCTGCCTTATCAGCTTACGTTCAGTCCGCGGGCTGAACGGAATTGAATTGCAAAACGGCGGCTTGCGTATTGGCGGTCTCGCGACGCATCGCCAATTAGAAACATCGCCGCTGATCCGACGCCGCTTGCCGATGCTGGCGGAAACTTATCATCACGTGGCGACTCTGCGCGTGCGTAATATGGCGACTGTCGGCGGTGGTCTCGCCCATGCGGACCCGAACCAAGACCCGCCGCCGAGCCTGATCGCCTTGGGCGCGACGCTAAAAGCGACTTCGGCAAACGGCAGTCGCGTGATTCCCATGGACGAGTTTTTCAAGGACTATTACGAGACCGTACTCAACCCGGATGAACTGATCACTGAAGTCATGGTGCCAAAGCTGCCGCCGAACAGTGGAGCGGCGTACATCAAATTCTTGCCGCGAACCGCCGACGATTATGCGACTGTGTCAGCGGCCGCCGTATTGACCCTCGATAAGTCCAACAAAACCATTGCTGATGTCCGGATTGCTCTCGGTAGCGTCGGCGTCACGCCGATCCGTGCAACCGCAGCCGAGGCGGTATTGCGCGGTCAACCGCTCAAGACTGAAGCTTTCGCCGAAGCCGGCGAGAAAGCCAAAGAAGCAGTTGACCCGATCAGTGATTTCCGGGGCTCTGCAGGTTACAAAAAGGATATGGCGGCCGTGTTCGTTCGGCGCGCGCTGGAAAAAGCCTTGGGCGATCTTCGTCAGCAATCGAGAAGCAAGCTTGCCGCGAAGACAGCCAAAAAGAAACCCATGAAGAAAGGCAAGAGAAGGTGAAATTTACTCAGACTGCACAGATTCCCGTGGCTCGCGAGCCGCTTTGGGATTTTTTAATGGACGTTCCGAAAGTGGCTAAGTCCCTTCCCGGTGTCGAATCGGTGAGCAAGATCGACGATACGACCTACCAAGGCGCGCTCACCGTCCGGGTCGGGCCGATCAAGCTCAATCTTCAAGGCAAAATTATTCTTGAGGAGCAGAATAAAAATGACTGGCGCGCCGCTTTGCGGGCCGAAGCCAAAGACCGCATGGCTGCCGGTGCAGTGAATGGTAAAACCAGCATGACCCTGAAAGAACTTGGCGCCAATCAGACTGAGCTACTCGTCGAAACCGACGTAAATATCCTCGGCAAAATCGGCGAATTCGGTCAACCGATAATCCGGAAGAAAGCCGACGCCATGCTCAAAGAATTTGTTGAGAATATAAAAAACCAGCTAACTGGAAAGTAATGTCGACGGCTCGTCCGTGTCATCGCTGTCGTCTTCAGCCATCGTAATATCTTCCGTTTCTCGGCCCAGAACCCGATCGTAGCAGTCCTTGGCCAACTTTTTCCGCCCCACCGAATTGTCTGAATAACGAAAGCACTCGATTTTCGGTTGGATCGTCACCAGCACCTCGATCTCGCGCAGCGCCAGGAGATTCCAGAAGTGCGTGACAAATTCCATATCGCCATACCAGTAGACCGAATCTCGATTTGCCGTAGTCACCGGCTGATCATCGATGGTTTTATAAGTGACCGTCACCGGCACGATAATTGATCGATTGCGCAACGGCGCCGCAAGCGGCACCGTTTGAAACGGCAAAATTCCTTCGCCGTTTGTTGACGTGCCCTCGGGAAATAGCAGCAGATTCGCTTCTTGCTTGAGCTTTCGCGTCATTTGTCGAATTAATGAGGCCACCTGAATTTTGCGTTGCCGATTGATAAAAATTGTGCCGCAAAGCACGTTCCATTGGCCGATGATAGGCCAACTTTTTACCTCGCGTTTGGATACGAAGATAATCGGGAAGATGCTGCCGAGGATAATACCGTCGACGTAACTGACATGATTGGCGATAATAACGTATCCACCTCGTTCGAGCTGGCCTTCATCGCCGGTGACGCTAACTTTGATATTGAGGATGAGTCGGAGCAACAGCGTGTAATTACGATTCAGACGGCTGATAATTTTCCAGCGGTTTGGCAGGCCAAGAACCGAGATCCATAAATGTACGATCACGACCAAGCCAAAAAACACCACCCAAAGCGACAGGAACGCAGCGAGTTTAAGCAGGCGCATCGCTAACCTTTACATCGCCGATTCCGAGACGTTTCAGATATTCTTCTTTCAAGGTACCGAAATCCAAGAGCAAGAAGAAATCCGCGGTGCCAAATTCTTTGTCCAATGCCGGAGGCCCGCATACCACTGCGCCAATGCGAAGATAACCCTTGATAAGACTCGGCAGCTTTTGAAATAGTG
>DATIEH010000456.1:0-4448 GCA_035455905.1 Binatia bacterium
AACGAAAAATGCTGAACCAACCGATCGCCTCCCGTTCACCTGAGCGCGTCCAAAGGTTGGTTGAGTTTAGACACTAACTCCCAGCGGCAAGCCCATGCCTGAGTTCCAGTTTGGCGGTGACATCGTCTGGCGTCCGAGCGCCGAGTTGATCGCGCAGAGCCGGCTAAAACAGTTCATGGACCGCCACGGTATTGGCACCTTGGCGGAATTGCAGCGCCGGTCGACAGAAAATATCGAATGGTTCTGGGACGCGGTCATGCGCGAGCTCGACCTCGAGTTTTATCAGCCCTACGAGCGTATCGTTGATCTGTCGCGCGGGATTCCTTGGCCGCGCTGGTGCGTCGGCGGAAAACTCAATATCGTCCACAACTGCCTCGACAAGCGGCGTGGCACAGCCCACGGACACCGCCAAGCCATTCGCTGGGAAGGCGAAGAGGGAACCGTCCGCGTTCTCACCTACGAAGAGTTAGCAAGCGACGTTTGCCGGCTGGTGAATGCGCTACGCGTCCTCGGCATGAAAAAGGGCGACGTGGCGGCGCTCTTCATGCCAATGACGCCGGAAACAGTCGCGGCGCTTTTCGCCGTCGCAAAACTAGGCGGCATCATTCTGCCGCTTTTTTCCGGCTATGGCGCCGCCGCCGTCGCCGAACGCTTGCGCGACAGCGGCGCAGAGTTTTTGTTTACCGCCGATGGATTTTATCGCCGCGGACACAAGGTCTTGCTCAAACCCATCGTCGATGAAGCGCTGGTCGCTGCGCCGTCGGTCAAGCATGTGCTGATTTACAAGCGCCTCGGTATTGAGATTCCGTGGAATTCAGATCGCGATCGCTGGTGGCACGAGGCCGTCGCGCAACAGAGCGATCAGGCGCCGACCGAGCACACCGATGCGGACGATCCGCTGATGATCATTTACACCTCGGGAACTACGGGCCGACCCAAGGGCGCGCTGCACACCCACTGCGGTTTTCCGATCAAAGCGGCGCAGGATATGATGCTCGGCTTCGACGTCAAGCCGGGCGACGTTCTTTATTGGGTGACGGACATGGGTTGGATGATGGGGCCGTGGGAAGTTTTTGGCGCGACTTTGCTCGGCGCCACAATGGTGATTTACGACGGCGCGTTGGATTTTTCCGGCGTCGATCGTTTGTGGGCGTTGGTTGAGCGCCATCGCGTAAGCGTGCTCGGTGTTTCTCCAACGTTGATTCGCGGCCTCATGCGCCACGGCACCAAGCCGGCGGAGTTGCATGATCTCTCAAGTTTGCGCATCCTCGGTTCCACCGGCGAGCCGTGGAATCCTGACCCGTGGCTCTGGTACTTCAACACTGCGGGCCAAGGCCGACTACCGCTCATCAATTACTCGGGCGGCACTGAAACCTCCGGTGGTCTGGTCTGCGGAAATGTGCTCACGCCCCTCAAACCCTGCGCGTTTTCCGGTCCGGTGCCGGGCATCGCCGCCGACGTCGTCGACGAAGAAGGAAATTCCGTGCGGGGACAAGTCGGTGAGCTCGTCGTGCGTAAACCATGGATCGGCATGACACGCGGTTTTTGGCAAGATCGCGAACGCTACGTTCAAACCTATTGGAGCCGATTTCCTGACGTTTGGGTTCACGGCGACTGGGCGGTGGTCGATGAAGATGGCCACTGGTATATTCTTGGCCGTTCCGACGACACGATCAAAATCGCCGGCAAGCGCATTGGCCCGGCCGAAGTCGAATCAGTGCTCGTTGGTCACCCCGCGGTGAGCGAAGCTGCTGCGATCGGCATAGCCAATCCGCTGAAAGGCGAAGCCTTGGTTTGTTTCTGCGTGCTCAAGCCCGCGTACGAAGAAAGCGACGCGCTCCGTGAAGAGCTTTGCGCGCTAGTGGCTGATCAACTCGGCAAACCACTGAAGCCGGCGGTTTTGAAATTTCTCGACGACCTGCCAAAAACGCGCAACGCCAAAATCATGCGCCGCATCTTGCGGGCGGCTTACTTGAATCAAAACCCAGGAGATTTGTCAGCGCTGGAAAATCCGCAGAGCGCCGAGGCGGTGCGCAATGCGCGTTAGTCCCGTATGCCCGCGATGAACGCGTTTGATGTGCGGCGAACAGTTCTATTAGGATTCACCCACGAATCCGGAAAGGAAACGTTCCCATGGCAGAGGTTCATATCTTGAGAATCGATTCGCTTCCGGTTATCGATCGCGGCAACGGCATCCAAACCACTGCGCTGGTAACGAAGGAAATCGGCGCGCAGCATCTCACCACGGGGATTACTCGCTTTCCCGTGGGCGCCAGAGTTCCCATGCATTCGCACAACTGCGATGAGCAAGTAACTATTCTGGAAGGCGAGGCGGAAGCCGAGATCGGCGCGCAGCGCCACCGGCTTTGTCCCTATGACACGACCTGGTTCCAGCGAACCAGCCGCACCGTTTTGTGAACGTGGGTACGACGCCGCTCGCGATTCTATGGATCTATACCGCAGCGGAGGTCACCCGAACCTTTACTGAAACCGGTGAGACTGTGGCTCATTTGTCCGAACGCGATCTCGCGGGTGAGAGGAACGTTGAGAAAAAATAAGTACTGGCCGCGACATTATTTTCCCCAAATCTTTTTCACGAAGCCTTCCTCTTCCAGCCGTTTCAAGTACTTATCGGTCACGTAACTTTTCGCATCAATGCCACGTGCCTTGGGATTGGTCTCGGCGATTTGATCAACGACGGCCTGCATCGCACCGACGGACGGAAAAGGCACGGGCTCGAGCTGCTTCACGAAATAGTCATAGCCTTCCTGCACCGCTTTGAGATTTTGCACGCGAGTAAACTGCGCCAGCGCTTTGATTGAATACTCCCGCTCGGTTTTGAGCACTTTGATCGCTTCGAGATAGGCACGCAGAAAATTCAACACCTTCGTCTCTTCTTTATCCAAAAATCGTTTGCTGCCGAGCAGCCCGGTATTGAAAAAAGGAATATCCATCTTGACCGAATCGGCGAGTACATTGAGCTTGAGTCTTTCCGCTTCAATACCGAAGGGCGCGTTGGCAACCGTACCGTCGATGTTGCCGGACTTGATCGCGGCGATGCGCGAGGGTTCATCGCCAATCTGCAAAATGGTCGCGTCCTTTACCGGATCGACGCCCAGCTTTTTAAGCATCGCGCGCATGCCGAAGTCGGCAGAAGAGCCGTAGCGGCTCACGCCAAATTTTTTGCCCTTTAATTGCTCCACGCTCTTGATCTCCGGTCGCGTGATGAGCTGGTAGTTGAGCTTGTCGAGCAGCCCGGCGAAATAAACGATATCCGCGCCCTCGAGATTGGCGGCCACGCCGGGTGCGCCGCTTAGTTGCGAGAGGTCCAGATTGCCGGAAATCAGCACGTGAATATTGGTCGAGCCGCCGGGAATATAAATCGTTTCGGCCACAAGGCCGTATTTGCTGAATAGCCCGCGGTCTTTGGCGATGTGCATGAGGCCCGATTGCAAACTGATCGAGCCCTGCCCTACGCGAATTTTCTCCTGTGCATCAGATCCGTGGATCGCCACTCCAAAAATCAAGACTGCTATCAATATGATCTGTTTCATGGCGCATCTCCTACCATAACGCGAACTCGCCTGCCACTGTGGTCAGCGGAGTGATACGTTTCAGCTAAATTACACAATCAAATATTCCAAAGTAGGCACACCGGGCGTTGCGCGGCTTTCCTCACTGTGAGATGTTTTCGCCAGATTTCTCGAAGGAGGACAACATCCATGGGCGAAGTCATCATCAAAACACTGAAAAATGGTCCATTAGAAATCTGGGGTGGCGCGAAATTAGTGGACGAGGCGGGCAAAGAATATGCCGAGAGCGGCAATGAGCCGCTTTACCTGTGCCGCTGCGGCCATTCAAAAACAAAGCCGTTCTGCGACAATAGCCATGACGAGATCGGCTTCAAAGCCGAAGAGACGGCGG
This sequence comes from Binatia bacterium, assembly GCA_035455905.1. GTDB lineage: Bacteria > Desulfobacterota > Binatia > UBA9968 > UBA9968 > DP-20. The sequence continues at coordinate 3,925 of DATIEH010000456.1, forward strand.
GATAGAACGTTGTGTGCAGCACTCCAATACTCCAATACTCCAGCACTCCAAATTGGGCGGGCTGTTTTAATTACTTGGATTAACTGTGAATTTTGGGAGGGGAACTCATGCAAGGAAAAGTCGTGATCGTGACAGGCGGCGCCAAAGGAATTGGCCGTCATGCCGCGCATACGCTCGCAAAAGCAGGAGCAAAAATTGTTCTCGCCGACAGCGATCTCGAACGGATGCACAAGACGCTCGGCGAAATTCGTAATCTCGATGCCGAAGCCATCGCCGTTCCGACGGATGTGCGCGATGAAAAGGACGTGCGCCGGCTGGTGCATGAAACCATCGACCGCTTCGACCAGATCGATGCCTTGATCAACGACGCCGGGATCGTGCCGCATTTCAACTGGGGCATTCCGCGCTGGCCTCGAGTGCGCTATCTCAGCAAAGATTTCTGGGATAACGTGATCCAAACCAATCTCGGCGGCACTTTTCTTTGCACGAAATACGTGGTGCCGTTCATGGAAGCGCGCCGCTCG
>DATIEH010000457.1:0-5084 GCA_035455905.1 Binatia bacterium
CGAAAGCTCGAACGGGCATGGGACGATACTCGTGGTTGAAGACGAAAAGAATATGATGAAGCTTTTGTACAAGGTTCTCGCGCGATACGGATATAAAATCTTGACGGCATCCGACGGCGAGACAGCGGTCGACATTTATCAGCACAACAAGGAAGCCATCGATGTTGTCCTGCTCGATTTGGGTCTGCCGAAAATGAGCGGTCGGGAGGTGTTGCGTAAGATAAAAAATGAAAATCCGGATGTGAAAGTGATTATCGCCAGCGGCTACTTGGAGCCGGAGCTCAAGTCAGAGATCGACCGGTCCGGGGTCAAATATTTCGTGCCGAAGCCCTACAGGCCCGATGAGGTGGTCCAAGCGCTCCAAAGCCTGATTGAAAAAGATTCATAGCAACAACTCGATCGTTGCGCTAAGCATTCTGGCGGCAGAATTCCAGGACTCGATCGCAAACTTTCTGAGTCGTCTGTTCCGGCGGCATGACATTCCAGAAATCTGCTTTTGGCAGCAGCTCGCGTAAATAGTGCGCTCCCGAAGTGGCATGTGACGAATCATCGCCGGGAATGATCAGTGCCGGCAGGTCGACGCCCATTACTTCTTCCGGTTCGGCTCCAGGCGCCGTATCCCGATCAAACAGGCCCTGGCCCGTCGTGAAAACGATTCCTAAATACCGGCCCAAGTTTTGAGTGGTGAAGTTCTCCGCAAATCCTTTGTTGCGCGCGATCTCCGTAGCCCAGGGACCTCCTTGCGGATCCATCCAGAAGCTTTTTCCGCCGCGCGCTCGCTCGATCACAGCGCGAAGGCCATTTTGCTTGGCAAAGTTGTAATGCCGCGTAAAGCGCTCACGGCTGTTTACTTTCCACCGATACCCGCCCACCGGCCAGTGGAGCAAAAGCCCGCGCGCCGCCTCAGGGTAAGCGGCACCAAACGCGAGCGCGACCGAGCAACCCATGCACCCGCCCATGATCCATGCCGAATCGATCTTCAAATGGTCGAGGAGCGCCTTGCCATGGCGCGCGTAATCGACCCAAGTGAGCCGTTCGATGCGTCCCCCGGATTGCCCGCACTCCCGCCGGTCGTAGAGAATCACTGTATGCTCCGCCCCCAGTGCCTGCACTGCGTCTATTCCTGTCCAGGCACTCGCCGTGCGCCATTTGTCGATGGTCGCATCAAAGCCGCCGGGAGCACACATTAAAATCGGTGTGCCTGTGCCGTGAGTTTCATAATACGTAGCGATTCCGTCGAGCGTTGCGGTCGGCATTGCAAATTCTCCTTCTTTGCTGGACTTGAAAAGATGCGGCACGTAAGATTTAACACGGTGCCGGTCTGCAAAAAAGCCGCGCCGGCACGGGAGGCGAAGGTGGACAATCGAAACACAACAGAAAAATTCGGCGAAGTGCTCGACATCATGGCGAGGTTACGGAGCGAAACCGGCTGTCCGTGGGACAAGGAACAGACACACCTCTCGTTGAAGCCCTGTCTGTTGGAAGAAACTTACGAACTGCTCGACGCCCTGGATAACGGAGACTCGAACAAATTGCAGGAAGAATTGGGCGATGTATTACTGCAAGTCATTTTTCACTCGCAAATCGCCAGCGAGGAAAACCGTTTCTCAATCAAAGAAGTGATTGAACAACTGACAGAGAAGCTCGTCCGCCGCCATCCCTATGTATTTGCCGGCGAACCGTTGCCGGAAGACTCCGCGGCGGTTCTGAAGCAGCGCATGCAGATCAAAGCGGATGAGAAAAAGAACAGCGGTGAAAGCTCCGTGCTGGGGAATGTGCCCAAAAGCATGCCGGCATTGGCTCGGGCGCAATCGATCTCGCGGCGTGCCGCGCACCTCGGTTTCGAGTGGCCCGACATCGCTCGGGTTTGGGAAAAAGTAGAAGAGGAAATCCGTGAGCTCAAGGAGGCGGCGGCCAGCGGCGACAAGGCTCGGACTGGTGAAGAACTCGGCGATCTGCTCTTTACCATGGTCAACGTCGCGCGCTTCCTGAATGTCGAATCGGAAGAGGTGTTGGCGCGAACCGTCGATCGCTTCACCCGGCGCTTTCAGCACATTGAGGCAAGATTGAAGCAAGCCAAAAAAGGTTTCGACCAGTCGTCGCTTGAAGAAATGGATCTTTTTTGGGAAGAGGCGAAACAGATCGAAGCCGAGCAAAAGCGCCGGTCATGAGCCTGCCGCAAGCCAAAATCGTGTTTTTGGATGCCGCCACCTACGGCGATGTTTCGCTCGCGCGTTTTACCGCGCTTTGGGATTGCACAATTCACCAGACCACGAAAGCCAATCAAACCGCGCAGCGTCTCGCGGGCCAGGGAATCGCGGTGACGAACAAGGTGGAGATCGATGAGCTGATATTAAACTCGCCTGAAGCACGTGATTTAAAGCTCATCGCGGTCGCTGCCACCGGTACCGATATCATCGATCGGCTGGCCGCGGCGAAACATGGCGTCAGGGTCTGCAACGTGCCCGGATACGCCACTGAATCCGTCGCGCAGTTCACGATGGCGCTCATTTTGGAATTGAGCACCCGTGTCGGAAAATATAGTGATGCGGTAAAACGTGGCGAATGGGAAAAGAGCCCGGTCTTTGCTCTACTCAGTTATCCGTCGGTCGAGCTCACAGGGAAAAAGCTCGGCATCGTCGGCTACGGCAATATAGGTCGCAGGGTTGCGGAAATCGCCCGCGGGTTCGGCATGGAGATTCTTATCGCCGCGCGCCCGTCAGGCAGTGCAGTCGTGATCAAAGACCGCATCCCGATAGACGATCTGCTCCGCCAAGCGGATGTCGTTTCGCTTCACTGTCCCCTGACACCCGAAACCAAAAACCTGATCAACCGTAGCTCCTTATCGCTCATGAAACCGGCGGCATGCTTGATCAATACTGCGCGGGGCGCGCTAATCGATGAAACCGCGCTCGTTGATGCCCTCCATAATAATTCGATCGGCGCCGCCGCACTCGATGTCATTACTGCAGAGCCGCCCTCAGCTGACCATCCGATTATCCGCGCAGCGAAAATCTTGGACAATTTGCTCGTCACCCCGCACACCGCCTGGAGCGTTCGCGAAGCGCGGGAGCGGCTCCTCGACGAGGTGAAGGTAAATATCGCAGCGTTTTTACGCGGCGAGCGGAGAAACCTCGTCGCGTAAAAATCGTCAAACACCCGTCCTTACGGCTTTATGTTCTGATTCAAATGAAAAACGTTGTCCGGATCGTATTTTTTCTTGACTTCCACTAGCCGAGCATAGTTCGCACCGTACGCGCTAGCGATCCGATCGCTCTCCTCCGCAGTCATAAAATTCACATAAGCTCCAGCTGAGGCATAGGGCGCGCTGGCTTTGAAGAAATTACGCGCCCAATCGATACACTTTCGATCATCCTTCGCGTCATCCCAACGGCCGTGTACGTTTAAAACGAATTTTGCGTCGCGATGGCCATAAGCCATCGCATCCGATGCGACTCGATTGGGCGCACCCGCAATCAGGCCGATAAAAATCTCGCACTGTGGAGAGGGCAACTTGCCAGCAAACTCGATAATACTATCCAACGCGCCGTCCGCGAGCTCTGTGAAATTGTGCGACTTCCAATAGTTTCTTGCGCCGGGCGTGAGCAACGGATCGAAAGCCTTTTGCCACTGAACATAGGGCTGAGGACCGACATGCTCGCCATGAGCTGCGCCGAAATCGCGCAATGGAGCGATGAGCCTCTCGGCTTCCGAGATTGGACCGGAGTAAAAAATCGGCAGTACCACGACCTCCTTGCCGTGAACGTTTTCCGGAAGAAAAGGCAACGGCGGAGCCTTGCGCAACACCGCCCAGACGTTGAGCTCTTCAGGTGCAGAGTTTACGAACTGACGGTACTTTCTCAAAATCTCGTGCGCTTGACTGAAGGGAAAAACCATCAAGCCGGCAAAAACCTCAGGACCGACCGGAAAAAGCTCGAATTCAAACTGCGTCACCACGCCGAAATTGCCGCCTCCGCCACGGATCGCCCAAAAGAGATCTCCGTTCTCGGTTGCGCTCGCCCGTATTTTCTTACCGTCCACCGTAATCATGTCGACGGCGACGAGATTGTCGATGGTCATGCCATACTTGCGAGTTAGCCAGCCAAAGCCGCCACCGAGCGTCAATCCGGCGATACCTGTGGTCGAATTAATTCCCACCGGTGTCGCGAGACCATGCGCCATGGTCGCCTGGTCGACATCCGCAAGCGTCGCACCCGGCTCTACGAAGGCATGCCTGCGTGTGGCATCGACCCGAATCCTTTTCATCTTGGAAAAATCGATGACGAGGCCATGATCGCAAAGCGAGCTACCGGCGATGTTATGTCCCCCGCCGCGAATCGAAAGTTCGAGTTTGTTCCGCCGCGCGAAACCGATTGCCGGCGCTACATCATCAGCATCGGCGCACTGCACGATAATCGCGGGCCTCCGATCGATCATAGCGTTCCATATCTGGCGGGTTTCCTCGTAACCGGGATCATCGGGAACTACCACGTTCCCTTTAATGAGTGCTCCGAGCTTTTCCTTCAACGTCGACATTTGCGTCGTCATAATAGTCGCCTCCTCCATAAGTTAGCACCGGAATGAAACCCTGTCCTCAGCACTTGGCTATAATCTTGCCGGTGAATGACTGCGCCACTATCTTGCCGTCCCGTACCACGAACGTGTCCGTGCCTAGCTCGTACACGTTGTCGGCAGTCTCTGCGCTCCACAGGATGTAAGCATACTCGCCCTCGACGAACTGCTGTTTCATGCTAAAAGCGGCGCCAGGTTTTCCAAATTCTGTAATCATCGCCTGGAACAACGACCTAATCGCGTCGGCTCCTCTAAGCGGTCCGTCCGCCGTGAACAGGACAGCATCCGGTGCATAGTCAGATAGAATGCCCTTGAGGTCACCCTCGCCAAACGACTTTAAGTGGTGGTCCAGAACGTCCTTCACGCTCATAGTGTTCGTAGTTTCTACAACTGACATAATTTTCTCCTAAGTTTTTTTTCGCATTCTTGCTCAACAAAACATCGGCGCTATTGCCTCGATCTGTTTTTTTCCCTCGGGCGAGATCTGTTCTACCGTGGCCAGAAAGTTCGGA
>DATIEH010000458.1:0-2911 GCA_035455905.1 Binatia bacterium
CAACCTGATTGTAGTCAATCGCGGCCTTGAGCGAGTGCGATATCTTAGGTTCGCACTGAAACCGCGCGGTGCGCGGGGGACGCGTTCGCGGTACCGGTTTCCGAGGAATTTTGAGTTCGAGGCAGAAGGCGATCCCACCGAGGTTGCAAAGCTTATCTATGAGGAATGCGCGCAGAATATCGGACACCTGACGGCCGTGCTGGCAACGGTTGAAAGCAAAGAGGAATCGATCAGTGATGCGGCGGTGCAGATTGGCGCGGCGCAAATCGGCTCGGAGGAAAGTTTCGCTTTTAGGCTGAATAAGCGCGGTATGCACGGGTTGAAAAAAGACACGTCAACACTGGAGCGCGAAATCGGCGGCGCGATCTGGATCGCTCTAGAAGGCAAATACCAAAGAAGACCCAAGGTCAATCTTAAAAATCCTGACATTACAGTGATCGCCGAGATCCTTGGGCCGATCGTCGCAATTGGTATTTTTGCGTCGGGAGTGGCGCGAGGAAGTCCAAAGAAGGCCTTGATTATCAAATTGGCGCATACTTTGCCGTAGTGAGGAGGCCTCAGTGAAGTTCATCACAGCGTACGTAAGAACTGAACGGGGCGCGCAGCTGATGCGTGCGCTCCATGATGCCGGTATCAGCGGTGTGAGTGCTTACATCGTTCACGGACTGAGCGGCGAGACATCGACTTTTCTCTATTCGAAGCGCCCGTTCGAGCCGAGTCGTCTCCCAGAATCGCTCAAATTAGAAGTGATCTGTGACGAGGCATTAGTTGAGAATATTATCCAATTGATCGCTCGGGAGGCAAAGACTGGCGCTCCGGGCGACGGCATCCTCGCCATTCAGGCGGTTGAGCAGGTTCACAAGGTTCGGGATCTCTAGCTCCGCGCCGCGCGAACAAGGCGGCTGGCTCATCGGCCATGATGGCTGACGGGCGTGACCGTGCTAGCCTGCGGGCCTTTTTCACCCATTTCGTCGACGAAATGCACCTCGGTGCCGATCTTGAGGCGATTGAAGCCGGAATCCAACACACTATTTCGGTTGAAATAGAGTTCCCGCCCGTCGGCCGCTTCAAGAAAACCGAAGCCCTCGTCGGGAAAGAGTTTGGTGACTCGGCCGTGCGGCAAGTCCTCATGCGCCTTCAGAACTCCGCGGCGTCGGCGCGCATAATCCTGCACTCTGCGGCGCGCCGCGTCGAATGCATCCCGAATGGTCAGCAGGATATCGTCATGGGTAGCGTATTTACTGAGCTCGCGGCTCTCCTCCGGTGTCAGTTCATCGGGTGCTTTACGATATCGCGTCGGGCTGTCGGTCAGCAGCTTTGGCGAACGTTTGACAACCAACTCGGCGCCGGGAACGGTTAAATCGATGCGCACATGATGTCGTTTGCCACTGCGATGGTGCTGATGGGGAGTTTCCACGAGCACGCGGCATCCCATGATGCTGTCGCAAAACAGGTCGAGCCTCTTCGCTGCTTCACGGATATGCGCTTCGATTGTTTCAGAAGGCTCCATATTTTTGAAGGTAATCTGTAATGGAATTTTAATGGCCGTACCCTCCGTTATTAAATAGTCGCTCGCAGGCACTCTTTCAAACGAGCACATCCAGTGCCAAAAATAGTCCGTGAGTTCTCGGGTACGTGCGACACTCGCTTCCGAGATACGCGAAAATTTCGTTGTGGAATTCGCAACTATGAAAATGAATTGTTCAATCATTCTCCCGGTTAGAAGAAGGTTTTATGTGAAGCTAAAAAAAAGCAAGATCTCGCTCGAGATGACAGATTACGTTTCGTGCACTCTAGACAATGGCGAGCGGAGCAATGAAAAGCGCCGACGGAACTAACCTTGCGCATGTACTAATGCAAGCTTTCATTGGCCCAGACGCCCGGAATGACTGTGCGACAGGACGGGCAACGGCCGATGGTTACTCGATTCGTCATAACGGAAAATCGCACGCGACGGATCAATTTTTCCTGACATTGATGGCAGACGGTATCTTCGTGCATGCCGGGAATATTGCCGCAGTAGATATGGTGAAGCCCGGCGTTTTTGCCGATCTCCCAGGCGCGCAATAGCGAGTGATGCGGTGTCGGTTCGACGTCAGTCATTTTGTACGCAGGGAAAAAGGCACTCAGATGCCACGGAATTGCCGGATCCACGTCCTTCAAGAAATTAGCCATCTGGCGCAGCTCTTCGTCGGAGTCGTTGTGGCCGGGAACAACCAGAGTGGTTACTTCGAGCCAAATCCCTAGTTGTTTCGCAAGGGAGATCGAATCGAGCACCGGCTGTAATTTTGCCCCCGAGATCCGCCGATGACGTTTATCATCGAAACTTTTGAGATCGATGTTGACGGCATGCAGATAGGGTTGAATCATTCGCAAGGCTTCCGGTGTCATGTAACCGTTGCTGACAAAAATATTTTTCATGCCGGCGGCGAGCGCTAGTCCAGCCGTATCGTATGCGAGCTCAAAGTAAATTGTCGGCTCGGTGTAGGTATAGGCAATCGACTTGCATTTTGTTTCACGTGCCAACTCGATGATCTCTGTCGGTGCCAGCTTTTTCCCGGGAACACTGACTGGATCGATTCTTGGCAACTGCGAAATCTCCCAGTTCTGGCAATACGTGCAGTGAAAATTGCACCCGACCGTCGCGATCGAGAAAACTTCAGTTCCGGGAAGGAAATGAAATAAGGGTTTTTTCTCTATGGGATCGATGTGCGCTGAAATCACACGATCATAAACCAGGGTATACAAAACCCCAGCGCGATTTCCCCTGACCTTACAAATGCCGTCCCGCCCTTTCGGAATATAGCAGCGGTGCGCGCATAGGTTGCAGGTGACGGCATCTTTTTTCTGTCTTTGATAGAGCAGCGCTTCCTTCAAAAATGCCGCGGCAGCAGAAGCCTCAGCCGCGGTT
>DATIEH010000459.1:0-5234 GCA_035455905.1 Binatia bacterium
GTAGGCGCTGGCCGAGTTTCGATTGAGAATTCGGCAGACAAAAGGAGTTTTTATGAAACTCATCGGGCTTATTTCACCCAACCTGAGCGAAGACACCTTGATCGATGTTTACGAAGTTTTTCCGCCCGATATTCGCATCGAAGGACGCACTTTGAAAGTCGGTCAATACACCGACGACGAATTTCATCGCGCCGAGCTGGCCTTCGCCGATCTCGTACGCGATCTGGCGCGCCAGCCTCTCGATTTCCTCATGATCACGGGCGAATTGTTTCTTTCATTCAAAGGACCGGGGTCCGATTTAGAAATTCTCGACCTGGTCAAGCAAATTACTGCTGTGCCCGCTTCGACAGTTCTCACCGCGGTCGTGCGCGGCTGCCGCGCCCTCGATCTCAAGCGCATCGTGATGGCCTCACCCTTTCCCGAAGATCAGGACGAGCGTTTAGTAAAGTTCCTGGCGCACTATGACATTGAGGTCGTAGCATTTCGCGGCCTCGGTTGTCCCAATGCCGACGTGATTTGGGAATTGCCGCCGGCGAGCGGTTACGAACTCGCGAGTTCGCTGCTGCGCGAACATCCAGACGTGGATGGCGTGTACCTGCCATGCAACAAATGGCGTACGATCTCGGTAATCGAACGTATAGAACAAGATAATCAAAAACCGGTTGTCACGAATACTCAGGCGTGGGTGTGGGAGGCGCTACGACTGATGAATATGGGCAAGCCAATCGCCGGCTATGGCCGGCTGCTGAGCGAGTTCAAGTAGATGTCGGCTCTGTGGTCAATTGAAGCGGCGAGATTTGCGTCCACGACGCACAGAATTTCTGATGACACGACGAACCTGCCGCTAGCGAAATGCCGGCAAGATCTCCCGGGCGAAGAGTTGCAGCATCTGTGAATGGCGCGCGAGGGTCGGATAGATAAATTTAATTTCGAAATGCGACACACCGGCGTCGCTGTAAGCCTGGACGCGGCGGCGAATCTCTTCGGGTGAGCCGATTAGACTCACTTCGGCCAACTGTTCCACAGTCATCAATCTTTCAAATGTGCTTTGCCCGATCGCCAGAGTGCCCAAGCCATCGCATCGTGCTTTGACAGCGTCGTTATCAATGCAGCCGTAGACTTCAATCCCGAGGTGAATCTTTTCCGGATCGCGGCCTTGGCGCTCGGCGGATTCTCTCAGCTGGCGAAAGCGCTTACCAATATCCTCCGGCAGCAACCAAGCGGGGAGCCAACCGTCGCCAAGCGCAGCAGCTCGTTTCATCGCTGCTTCGGTCCAGCCGCCCACCCAGAGCGGTGGATGAGGTTTTTGCAGCGGCTTCGGGCAAATCTCGGCGTTCTCAAATCCCACGAATTGTCCTTGGTAGCTTGACGGCTGCGTGGTCCAAATCGTCTTCATCGCGCGGAGGTGATCGTCGGCGATTTTGCCGCGCTGTTTTCGATTGATCCCCAAGACTTCGTATTCGCGCGATTTCAGCGTCGAGGGCGAACCGATGCCGACACCGATATCGAGTCGACCTTTGCTTAGCACGTCGAGGGTGGCGAGCTGCTTGGCGGCGAGTAAAGGATTGCGGCACGGGACGACTACACATGCAACTCCAAGGCGGACGGAATGAACCAAGCCCGCGAGATAAGCGAGCGAAGTCATCGCCTCGTAAAAATCGGGACTGTCATTGCGTTCGTTCGAGTGATCCGCTCCCGAAGAAATGTGCGTGCGGTGGATCTCGTCCGACCAAGTCAGATGATCGTGAACCCAAACCGAGTCGTAGCCGAGAGACTCCGCTTCGCGAGCCACTTCCACCATCGACTCCGAACTCGCGAGCGGGCCCGAGTTGGGAACTCTGATGCCGAAGGTAACACGCTTGTCCGAGTTGGCGTTCGCGCTCATGACTGGCAATCCTTTACGTTTCTGATAATTCCAAAATATGACGCTCCAGGTAAAACAGATTTCCTCTGACGAAGCAAAGGCGCACGCTTTTGCGATTCGCCTGCGCGTGTTCGTGAGTGAGCAAGGGGTGCCGAGAGACGTCGAGCTCGATGACGATGATGAGCACGCGATTCATTTCCTGGCGACGATCAGCGGCCGGCCCGTAGGAACTGCGCGACTGGTGATGCATGGCAAGAAGGCGAAGATTGGGCGCATGGCCGTCTTAAAGAAATATCGACGTAAAGGTATTGGCGCTGTCTTGCTCAAGCGTGGGATCGCCGCAGCCAAGAGTCGAGGAGCGCGAAAAATATTTTTACACGCGCAAGTGCCGGTGATCGAATTCTACGAAAAGATGGGTTTTCGCTGCGTCGGTCCGGTTTTCGACGAAGCCGGCATTGCGCATCGCCAAATGATTTTGATGAAGAGGAAATGAACCAAAGCCCGCAAAGGGTATGTCGGGTTGACCGGCGCGGACAACACGCCGAATGCTCAATAAGAGAAGTTCATTCGAACATTTATTGAAATTGTTTAAGAAGAACGAATCTTCACGACCGACACACTAGGTCGAAGTTGTCGCGTGAGTGCAGTTCAACGTCGCGCGCGCTCGGCGAAGGACCAGTCGTAGACGACCTGCGGTTTGACGGCGATTTTTTCTTTGGCTCGAAAAGTGCCGACGGCAATCCATTCTTCGACGACTGAGTCGGGCGCGGTCAGGTCGGGATTATATTGATCGCGATAGATGCCGTAGAATCTCTCCGCCGCGGCGTGGTCGAGCTTCAGGAGTTTTTCAAGTAAACCCACGCCAATCTCGCGTTGATTTTGCAGAAACAGGATGGCACCGCGTTGGCCGCGAAGCACCCGAACGATTTCATCCGGTTCTTTCTCGATTTTTCGCTGGGTGGTGCTCAATCCAACGATGGGAATGCGGACAAATTCCGCCGTTTCCTTGACCGATAACAAAGTCTTGAACCCCCTTTGCTCGGCCCGATACTCGAAAGGACTATTCACCACAGTGGCGTCCACCGAGCCGCCAACTAGGGCCGCGAAGCGCGCGTCCGGGCTGCCTGCCACGGCTTGCAGGGTCACATCTTTGTTTGGATCGAGACCATTGCGGCTGAGCAGTTGATAGATCGCAAAATCCGCGGAGCTGCCGAACGTGTTGATCGCGATCCGCTTGCCTTTGAGCGCTTTGATGCTGTCGATGTCGGGCCGGGAAATGATCGCGTAACCACTGGCTTTAGTCGTCGAGCCAACAATTTTTACGGGCAATCCTCGGGTTGCGGCTCCGGCGATAAAAGGCAGAATGGTCACATAATCCAGCTCATTGGCCATGAGGGCGCTCAGCATCAGGTTGGTTCCCTGAAACTGGATGTAGCGAACCCGCAGTCCTTCTTTTTCGAAAAAGCCGCGCTCGCTCGCGATTCGGTCGGGAAGGGCCGTCCATGCGGAGCCGCCGGTCCAACCAATGTTAATGGCCTTGAGCTCAGCGCCTTGGAGCGGCGCGAACCATCCCGTCAGGTAAACAAACACGACGAGGGCAATTGTGAATCGGGAGCGTAGTTTCACTTGTTTGTTTCTACTCAGCGCGCCGCGGCAATTCGCTCCGTCGCTGCGCTGCCGAGATGGGCCGCAAAAAACTCCAGGGTGAGGGCCCAGGAGGTCGAATCCGCTTCAGGTCTGTAGCCGTTCCAGCCGCTGCGGTTAAACCCATGCGGCGCGTTTTCGTAGAAGAAAAACTCATGGGGCTTGTCTAGCCGCGTCAGCTCGGCGTCGAGCTGGCGCATTTCAGCGGGTGGCGGGTTTTTATCGAGCTCACCGAAATGGCCTTGGATCGGGCAAGACACATCGGTCGCAAGTGCCGCCGGAGCAGGACGATCACCCCATTTCTGGTTGGTGCCGCCGCCATAGAAATCGACGGCGGCCTTGAAAGATTTTGTTGCTGCAGCGGCGAGAAACGCGATGCGCCCGCCCATGCAAAAGCCGACGATGCCGAGCCTTGAGCCATCAACCGTGGCGCAGCCTTTGAGAAAATTGATCGTGGCGCCGATATCATTGAGGACATTGATGTCCCGGCGAGTGTGCTTAAAGTTCGCTGTGTCTTCTGGCGTCTTGGGTTCGCCTTCACGGTGGTAGAATTGCGGTGCAATTCCGACGTAACCGGCCGCAGCAATCCGCCGCGTCATTTCTTGAGTGAACGCGCCAACGCCGTCCTGGTTCTGCCCAACGATAATGGCTGGAAACGGCCCTGATCCGTCCGGTTGAGCCATATAAAGCCCCATCGAACTCTGATCGACGCTGACCGTTTCCCAGGAAATGTTCATAGAATTCTCCCATTCCGTCAATGGAATTTGTCATTCCATTATTATCTTAAGCTATTTCTGTCAATGCCGAATACTTTCTTGATGGGCCCGACCGTTTCCTTGAGAGTCCGAATGATGTTAAATTCCCAACAGTCAAAATCTATTCTGAGCTTCCCGTGTCATCATTAAAAAGAGTTTCGCTATTGCTCTGCGTCAGCATCTTTGCGCTTTTTGCTATCGGCGTTTATTTGGGCACGAGCAAGATCGATGCGGCGCAATCCAAAACGCTCAGCCGTCAACCCGGAACTTCCTCGAGCGTTCAGGAGAATAATGAGCGGATGACGCCAGCGACTCAGCTGAATAAAAGCTACGCAGTCGACTTCAAAGAATTCCGCCTGAAGAATGGTCTCCGTGTACTGCTCGCTGAAGATCACAGCGCGCCCACCTATTCCATTTGTGTCACTTATAACGTCGGCTCGCGCGACGAGCGTCCAGGCCGGACCGGTTTCGCTCATTTGTTCGAGCACATGCTGTTTCAGGGCTCGGAGAATGTCGGCAAAGGCGAGCATTTCATCCTGGTTCAAAACAACGGCGGCAGCGCCAACGGCACGACCAACATCGACCGAACCAATTATTTCGAAACGTTGCCGGCCAATCAGCTCGAGCTGGGCATTTTTTTGGAAGCGGATCGCATGCGTGCCCCGGCGATTACCCAGGCGAATTTCAACAACCAACGCTTAACGGTTCAGGAGGAGCGCCGGCAAAGCTATGACAATCGCCCCTATGGGAAAACCTACGAAGCCGTGATTGGCTTGGCATACGATAATTTCGGCTACAAGCACTCCACGATTGGCTCCATGGAAGATCTCAACGCGGCAACCATAGGGGATGCCGAAGCTTTCTTTAAAACCTACTATGCGCCGAATAACGCGGTGCTGGCGCTCGTCGGAGATTTTAAAACCGACGCGGCGCTTGCTTTGATCAAAAAATATTTTGAAAAAATTCCGGCG
>DATIEH010000460.1:0-3920 GCA_035455905.1 Binatia bacterium
GGAAGCCGTTCCGTGAACTAACGCTGCGCCGGATGTCAGTAGGGCCAACAAAATAAAGAACGAATATTTTATGCACACAGTTCGTGCGATGTTCATATTCTCTCCTTTGAGAAGTATTCTGGTGTAAATTCTTAGCTGACTATCAGGTGCTCAAAGAGACAGCGAAGAATCAGCCAGGCACGGAATCTCGCGGCAAGCTAACGTGGTAGAGGTGTGTTCGAGCTTTTTCGAGACGAGAGAGAGCGCGCAACTCAATTGTCTGGTAGCGCACTCGGTCCGAAGAATCGTCTAGCGTTAACGGGCGATGGTCGTTCTCGAAATTTTCGAATTGTTCAGGGAGCGGGTCGATCCGCGTCGCCGCTCCGAGCTCGGCGTCAATGACGAAGCGATCGAAAGATCTTGTCAGAGAGGCTAGATTGGAACCATCGAGATCGAGAATATTGAAAGCGATGAAAGCAATCACGAAGGGCGTGCACGCAATGCACGCGATGCGCCGAACGCGTGAGGTAAATCCTAATCCCAGTAGCTTCACCGAAGTGCGTCGAACCTTTTAGTGATCGCCTTTTGTGGCTGCCCGTCTATAATATCGAAACGAGCATCCTGTCAATGGTGTGGCAAAATAATTTTTTTGCGATAATTTTACTGATCGAGGATCGGTCGAATTAGCTTGTTGACATCCAGAAATGCATTCATCGGTCTAGTCGCTCTCGCCCTGTTCGGTCTTGCGTTGGTAGCCAGTGCTGATCGCGCGGTTGTCATCGAGGACTGGACGGCAAATCGGGTGAGCCAACGAGGGATTCCGTCCGGTTGGACAGGCGAGGGTTTCGGACGGCGCGCCGATTACGATTTTACCATCGAGCAAGCGGGCGAGGCGCGTGTTCTGCATTTAAAGAGCAATGACGAGCATTCGACGATTGTGAGAGACATTACCGGCAAAGTCCGTTTGAAAGAAACTCCGATTCTGGAGTGGACGTGGAAGGCCAACATTCTTCCGACCGGTGGCGATGTCCGACACCAAAAGACAACCGACATTGCGGCGCAACTCTATGTGATATGGCCGCGCTTTCCGGCGCTGCTGCGCTCGCGGATTATCGGCTATGTCTGGGATGCGACAACTCCGGCCGCTACGATGGTGAAAAGCGAAAAGACCGGGACGGTGACATTCATCGTGCTGCGGTCCGGAACAAAAGATCTCGGCAAGTGGTTGACTGAACGTCGCAATGTGGCTGAGGACTACAGAGATATCTTCGGCGAATTCCCGGAGAATCCAACAGCGATCACGATTTCGATCGACTCGAACGATACCCACTCAACGGCAGAGTCCTTTATCGGTCCGATTTTTTTCCGTCAACATTAAAAGCCTCTCAGTTCGCCGTAGTCAAATCCAAACTTTACAAGTGCAAAGGACAAAATGACTAGTCCAAGGGAACATGCTTTTAGCAAGGTTCCAGAAGTTACACTCATCTTCTGGCTTATCAAAATCGCTGCTACGACGCTCGGCGAAACTGCCGGCGATGCTGTGTCCATGTCAATGAACTTGGGCTATCTTGTCAGCACAGCGATCTTTGGAACGATTTTCATCGTCACCGTCATTGTGCAAATTCGGGCACAGCGATTTCATCCGTTTCTGTATTGGATAACGATTATCGCGACAACGACGGTCGGCACGACTCTGGCAGATTTCGCCGATCGATCTCTGGATATTGGCTATGCCGGTGGTACTTCAGTTCTAATCGTACTTCTCCTTGGATCGTTGCTCGTTTGGTATCTATCCCTCGGCTCGATTTCGATCGAGACCATAACGTCTCCAAAAGCTGAGCTGTTTTACTGGGTAACGATCATGTTTTCGCAAACGCTTGGTACTGCGCTTGGCGATTGGACAGCGGATTCGGCCGGCCTCGGGTATATTGGCAGCGCGGTGCTGTTTAGCAGTATGCTGGCTGTTGTTTGGGCATTTTACTACTGGACCTCTATTCCTCGCACGCTGCTGTTTTGGACTGCCTTCGTTCTTACACGACCGCTCGGCGCTGTCGTCGGAGATTTCCTTGATAAGCCGCTTGATGCTGGTGGACTGGCGCTCAGCCGCTATGCTGCATCGGCTGTTCTCTTTGTATTCATCATGGCGTGCATCTTGATTTTTTCCCAAAGAGCTTCAAAACAAGCCCATTGATTTTCCAAAGCGACGGAGCCCGACGGGGTCGCCAGAGAGAGCAGCCCGCCGGCTGGTGCAGTGGCGTGAGCGCTCCACAATTTGGCTCTAACAAAGGATTAAGCTACAAGGTCGGATTGAGTATACCGGCCTGATTAAACACGATCGGAGAAAAGTAGTCCTATGCAGAATCGGCTTTGTCGTTGGCTCATGAATTTGTTCGTCGTTGGAATAGCAAGCTGTTTCTCGCTTGCGGCGCCTGCGCTCGGCGAGGAGTCGATCAAGTTCGCGCTGCCGGGGAATTCGATGGGCTATCTGCCATTGTTTGTCGCAGTCCACCGGGGATTCTTCAAGGACGAGGGACTCGACATCGAGCTGCCGCGGTTGATTCCCGCGATGGCGCAGAATGCATTGCTCGCCGGCGAGGTGCAGTATCACGGTCTTGCCGACTCGGGGTTGCGGCTCGCGGCTCGCGGACTGCCGATCAAAGCGATCTTCTATGGCGCCGACCGGCCAATGTATTACCTCGTTGCACAGAAGGAGATTCGCTCGGTTGCCGAGCTTCGCGGCAAGAGAATCGGCGTCAGCCAGTTCGGCGGCACGTCGGATCTATCGGCGCGCTTGGCGCTGAAACATTTTGGCGTCGAGCCGGAAAAAGATGCCCTGCTAATACAGATCGGCGCGGAGGGCACGCGCATGGCAGCGCTCCGCGCGGGCTCTGTCAGCGCGATCATCGTGCCAGTCCCGGCCGTGGCGATCCTCAAACGGGAAGGCTTCAATGAAGTCTCGTTTGTGGGTGACGTGGTGGAATTTGCGAGCAATGGTTATAGCACGACGGATCAGCGCATTAAGGACCACCCGCAGGAAGTAAAAAAAGTCGTGCGCGCGCTCTATCGGGGGTTGCGCTACGCCAAAGAGAATCCCGCCGGGACCATTGGCGTTATTCAGAAAGAATGGAAGGTGGATTCGGAGATTGCGAAAGGCTCTTATCAGGCGATCGTGAAGGCGCTCAACGACGACGGCATCATCGGTGAAAAGCAGTTGAAAATTCATTTCGATCTCATCCGGCGGGTGGAGAAAAATATCGGCGAGATTCCGGTCAGCAAAGTTGTCGATTTCACCTTGCTCCGAGAAGTGAAGCGCGAAGCCGGTGGAAAATGAAAGATCGCGTTAGGTATGCGCGATTCTTAGGCGCGTACCACCGTCCGCTTCACATCAAGTCAGCAGATACGTGGTAAGAAAATAGCGGTCCGTATGCGGGACGACCCTAGAACCGCGCTACGCGAAAAGCTACTGCGCCGCTTGATTTGGAAGGCGCCGCTCATATTTCTGCTGGTGTTCTTCGCAGTCTGGTGGCAGATGCGAACGGAGCGCGGGACCGAGCCATCGTCAAGCGCGGGCTCAAAAGCAGCGCTGTTCACCGGCCGCTGGAATGGTGAAGTGATCTATCCCCGGGGAGAGAAATATAGCGAGGAGTTCTTCTTTCAGCCCGAAGGCGACAAGCTCTTCGGCACCACTTCGTTTCTCGGGATGAAACGTGGCATCGAGGACGGCAAAATCGACGGCAATCAGTTATCTTTTTTTGCGCGTTTCGATGAAGGTTCGGGTGAGCAGACCGTACAGCACAAAAACTACTATTGGGGGCAAGTTACCGATAGCCGAATTTCGATGCGCCTCCAGGATTCCCGGGGCAACCCGCCGGTGGATTTCGTTTTAAAAAAAGCAGCGTCGCCCATTGATGGTGGCGCACAGTAGCCGTTGGGGTGTCCCT
>DATIEH010000461.1:0-14000 GCA_035455905.1 Binatia bacterium
CGGTCTTTCCGATTTTGCTCAATACCTACACCGGCATCAAATCGGTACGGCAGAACTTGATCGACGTGGTCCGAGCTTTCGGCGGTTCGCGGCGGCAAGTTTTTTTGAAGGTTATGATTCCCGATGCCACGCCGGCGATTATCGCCGGCATGCGTCTGGCGGTCGGCCGCGCCGTGATTGGCGTCGTCGTCGGCGAATTGTTTGGCGCGGAGGCGGGTCTCGGTTCCATGGTTTACCTCTATTCTCAGCGTTTCCAGCCTGGACCGGTGTTTGTAGGAATCGTTCTCCTGGTCGTGTTTGGCATCCTCGCGTTCGTCGCGCTAGACAAACTGCAAAGTTGGATGTCTCCCTGGTACGCGTATCAGCTCCAGCGACAGGTCCAGGGATTGGAAATGGAGTGAACATGAGCGCCGTGGTGAGCGCTTATCGCGCCCATGAAAAGAAATTTGACGCGGTTCTTTCAGTGGTCTTCGGCCTTGCGCTCTGGCAAATGATCGACGTGCTGCTGATCCACAATCCGCTCGTGGCCGTCGGTCCCGTGCGCATCGTCGAGGCTTTTGGCAGACTATGGGCCCAGGGGCAAATCGTCCGCCATGTCTACGCGACTTTCGTCGAATTCATTCTGGGCTTTACGGCCGGGGCGGTGGTGGGCATCGCGCTCGGCATCGTCATGGCGCTCAACCGAGCGATGAAGGATGTCCTCAATCC
This sequence comes from Binatia bacterium, assembly GCA_035455905.1. Classification (GTDB taxonomy): domain Bacteria; phylum Desulfobacterota; class Binatia; order UBA9968; family UBA9968; genus DP-20. Next base: position 709 of record DATIEH010000461.1, read on the forward strand.
CTGGGTAACTATCGCCTACAATGCGCCGGTGATCTTGCTTGCACCGCTTTTCATTACGGCGCTCGGCGTCGGCATCGCCTCGAAGATCGCTATTGTGTTTATTTCCGCGGTCTTTCCGGTGTTATTCAACGCCTACGCCGGGATCACGACGGTGGACGCCCGCTTGGTCGAGGCCGTGCGCGCGTTTGGCGGCACGCCGCGGCAGATTTTTTTTAAGGTCACCCTGCCCAGCTCGATTCCTTTGGTGATGACCGGCTTGCGCCTGAGCGTCGGCCGGGCCATCGTCGGTGCCATCGTGAGCGAATTTTTCGGCTCGCGCGCCGGCATCGGGTACCTGATCAGCGAGGCCACTGAAGCGTTCCGCACCGCGGATGCCTTTGTCGGCGTAGTGCTCCTCGCCGTCGGCGGCTACGTGGCCTTCGAATTACTGAAGTACGCCGAGCGAAAGATCGCACCATGGTATGAGTCGAAAGTCTAACCAAAGACAATTTTCACAGCTTATGACCTACCGAATCGTCAAAGCCTCCTGTTTCCCCCTTTGGCAAAGGGGGATGAAAGGGAGATTTTTCTGGACAAGGAATTTTGTTCGGTCGAAAAGGATCTAACGCCATCAAAATCTTCTCGACAAAGGAGGAATGTATCATGATCCCTCTAACGTTAGTGAAACGAATGACGATTGCCTGGTGTCTCGTGCTTCTGTCTACGAGCGCGCTCAGCGCCTCGCTCTGGGCTGCCGATGAGATCAAGCTCGGCATCCTCTCGACCGGCGGCGATCACTGGCCCCTTTGGGTCGCGTTAGATCAAGGCTTTCTCAAAGAACAGAAGCTCGACGCGCGCGAGTTCCAAACTGATTCTATCGCTAAGGCGGTGCAAGCGCTTTCGGCAAACTCGACCGACTTGCTCTTCCCGTCCAATACTCAAGGGATCGTTGTCGCGATGTCCAAAGGCGCGGCGATCAAGATCATCGCGGGCGATTACACCAAAGCGCTCTACGATCTGATTGCCGGGCCGAAGTATAAAAAAATCGAGGACCTCAAAGGCGGCACCATGGGGGTGATCAATTTGACCTCCGGGAGCACGGTGTTGCTTGAGAAGATGCTCGCGGCGCATGGACTCAAATACCCTGGCGACTACGATCTCCTCACGGTCGGGGGCACGCCGTCGCGCTATGCCGCGGTCAAGAAAGGCGCGGTGGCCGGGGCGATGGTGACGATTCCGACCTCCTACGAAGCCAGGGAAGACGGACTGAACGTGCTGGCGAATATTTCGAAATACCTTCCCGATTATCAGTTCACCGTGATCGCTGGAAACGAAAAGTGGATGGCGGCCCACAAAGATCAGACCGTGCGCTTTCTGATGGCGATGATCAAAGGGATGCGCTTCCTCACCGATCCGAAGAACAAGGAAGCCTCGATTCAAGCCATGGTCAAGCATTTCAAAGTCAAAAGAAAATACGCCGAACTTGCCTACAAAGAAGTGGTGCAGGAGCTTCAGCCGATCGACAATAATGCCGCGCCGAGCATGAAAGGCATGGAGACGGTGATCAACCTCGAGCTTGAAAACAAAGGGCTGGATAAATCTTATCCGCCGCAGCACTTCATCGACGACAGCTATCGCCAGGAGGCGCTCAAGCGTTTGGGAAAATAACCATCCGCCTTAGAGCGCATGCGCGGGCCGCCAGACGAAGAGCTTCGATTCGATTCGCGCAACCACGCCATGCTCGAGAATCAGCATGATGGCGACGAAGAGAGTAATCCAGGCCATCACCTGGGTCATATTGAACTGCTCGAACCAGAACGTGAACATATAGCCAATACCGTACTTGAGACCGAAGGTCTCGGCGAGCGCGACAATCTTCCAGGTCATCCCGAAGGCATAGCGGAAGGCGGCAAATATGTACGGCATCAGTTGCCAGAGAAGAACCTTGCGGATCATCAGGCGGCGATTGGCTTTGAAAGCGCGCGCCATATCGATCAGGTCTTTGTCCAATGCCTTGGTTCCGGCGAGCATATTGACAACGACGAAAGGCGTAACGGTTAGAATAACGGCGAAAAGACCGCCTGCCTCGCTAAAGCCAAACCACATGACGCAGAGAAACACTGCTAAGAGGGTTGGGATCGTCAAGGTCAGCGGCAACAACCAACCAAACGCCAGTTCCATTTTGGGGCGGAGACCCATGAGCAAGCCGAGAGCTATCCCCAGAGCCATGGCGACGGTGAATGTGAAAAAGATGCGCGCCAGTGTGATGCCGATGTGAAATGCGGCGGTTTTATCTTCCGGGCCCGGCGTGGTGAAATTATCCACGATGGTTGCGCCGATGGCGGCCGGGCCAGGCAAGATCTCCGGCGCGCTGAACAGCGACCCTACCCACCAGATGGCGAGAAAGGAAAGAATCGACAGAAACCGCAGCGCGATCTGCTTATTCATCGCTGATCCTGCTCCAGCACCGCGAAAAATTCTTTGACCAGATCCTTTTCCAGATCGAACAAGCGCGGATCCTCGGGCTCGCGCGGCCGCGGGATATCGACCCGTAAGTGTTTAAAGATCCGCGCCGGCTTGACGCTCATCATGTAGACTTCTTCCGAAAGAAACACCGCCTCGCGCAGTGAATGGGTGACGAACAGAATCGTCGGCCGGGCGTGCTCTAAAATCCGCACCAGCTCGACGCGCATTCCGCGCGCGGTGATCTCATCGAGATGGCTAAAGGGTTCGTCCATCAGTAAAATATCCGGCTCGATCGCGAGCGCGCGCGCGATCGCGACCCTTTGCTGCATGCCGCCGGAAAGGTTGAGCGGAAAATTGCGCTCTTGACCCATGAGGCCGACCATCCTCAGATATTTTGCCACCCGCTCATTCCAGCCGGCGCGCTTGATCTTCTGCGCCTCCAGGGCAAATTTGAGATTGTCTTCCACGGTGAGCCAGTTGAGCAAGCGTGGGTTCTGAAATACGTAGCCAATACGCGCCTGCGCATTGTTTCCATCCTGCGCCGCGACGCACACCTCGCCTCCGTCGCGCGGCTCGATACCAGCGATGATATTGAGCAGCGTGCTCTTACCACAACCCGAGGGACCGACTATGCTGACAAAGCTGCCGCGCGCGATTTGCAGATTTAACGATTCGATGACGGTGAACTCGCCAAACCCGCTGGGGCTCGGAAACTTCTTTTTCAATGCTTCGATCGAGACGGCTGGAGACGACATAAGCCTCTCATGTTGCTGCGGGTTGTCGCCAGGAAAATACGTGGATTTCCCAGCGCCGCAGCACCACCATCTCGATGAGGACCATGAGGGCCATGAAGCTTGTGCCCCACGCGAGCATCATATCGGCGCGACTCGCCTGAAACCAATACGTCAGCTCTTTGCCTACGCCCAGGCCGGCGCCGAAGGCTTCGCTCACCAGGGCGATTTTCCACGATAGCGCGAAGCTGATCCGTAGCGAGGAAAAAATGTAGGGCATCAGCTGTGGGACCATGACCCTACGGAGCAGCAAGGAACGGTTTGCCTGAAAAACCGCCGCCATGGCGGTGAGATCTTTGTCGAGGGCTTTGGTACCCTCCCACACGTTCATCGTGACGTAAGGAAACACGATCAGCACGACCGTGAAAATCGGCGCGATGTCGGACAAGCCGAACCAGAGCACAGAAAGAAACGCCCACGAAATTGCCGGAAACGTCAACAGCACCATCACCCAGCTATCGAAAAAACTTCCCACCGACCGGCGCAACCCCATAACGAGACCAAGCGCCGAACCGATGAACATGGAAAGAATGACGCCTGCAAACACTCGCTCCAGCGTTTTACCGATGACTAAGTACGCCGCGGGTTTGCTGAAAATCGACGCGATGTTGCCCAGCAGCGCTAGCGGCGAGGGCAGGAAAGTCGGCAAAAACAATCGCGACACCGCCTGCCACAGCAGCAGTCCGCCGATCATGGAAAGCAGGCCGGGTAATTTATTTCCGAGAAAAAATTTCACGTCACAATTTTCGCTAGCGCAAGATCAAAGAGTATTTGTCCTTAGCTGGCACCGCCTTGATGATACCGACCTGTTTGGCCAGATCGAGAAACTTCCACTGCGCATCGACGATCTTCGGGTCCCATTTATCGAGAAAGATGCCGCCCGCCTGGAGCATTTTTTTTAGTGTCGCCGCTTCGGCTGGATTCTGGACTCCGGCGAGCTTACCGTATTTTTCCACGGCCTTATCCGAGTTCTGGCGCAGCCACCGCCATGATTCGTGCAGTGCCTCGACCACGTTTTTAGCGCGCTCGCGGTCCTCGTCGATCCAATCCTTCCAGGCGATCGTGGGTGCGGACCAGACTAACGGCGCACCGGTCTTTTCCCTCCAGTAATCGTCGGGGCTGAAGAGCAATCGATATTTTTCCGGTTGTGAGGCGGCCGCGATCGAGAGGGAGCTTAGATTGAACATTGCATCCACATCACCTTTGTCCAGCAGAGCCATCAGCGCCGGCCCAGCGATTTCGATTGTCTGAACGTCTTTATTGAGGTCGAGCTTGAAGCCGTCTACCGAAAGCACTTCGAGCGCCTTGGTCGCCCCGGCACCTCGCGACCAGACGCCGAATTTCTTGCCCTTGAGATCGGATAGTTTCTGCAACGGCGAATCCTTGAGCACCCACACGTCCTGCATCGACGTGAGGCCGCCGCCGATAACGATCAGGTCTTTGCCTTGGTTCATCTGCTCGATAGCGTTGAGCCCGGCGTATGTCCCGACTAGCACTTGACGGCTGGGGAGGCCCGCCATGAAGCCCGCGAACGGACGGGAATCCACGTCGACGTCGATGCCGTATTTGCGGAATATGCCTGCATCGCGCGCGCCGAAATAGCTCAGCACAAACGTGCTCCCTCTGGGAATAACCATTTTCACGGTCTTCAGATCCGACGCTGCATGGGAAAACACCGCCCGCAGCATTAAGAACCCCGCCAAAGCTCCGACCCAGCCGATCTTTTTCATCGCTCCTCTCCTTTCGTTCACCCAAACCAAGCCGTCGAGACATTGTGCTGCCAGCATCGCTACCGTGCGAAGGACGACCTCATTTCCGCGGGCCGCCGCATGCGATGAAGACTAACTCGGGCGGCGCACGCCATCGCTCACCCAATCGAATCTGGGCGCAGCCTATAAATGCCGCCTGTTTCGGTCAAGAGGTATGCAAGAGAGGGGAGACTATTTTCGTGTTGTCGGCGCTCCGGGCGGTGCTACCGTGACGCCGCGAACACCGGCTTTTTCGATCATTCGCGCCACCATTCCGGAAGACTTTGCCTGCTCGATAAAATCGCTCAGCGCTTCGGTCGCTTGCCGGCCTTTTCGAATTCCCAGCGCTTGCTGGATCGCCATAAACCGGCCTTGGAATACACGTGAGCCGGGTAGTTTGCTAGAGTTGGCGACAAGATGCTGGCGCACCCCGGCTATCACGTCGACTTGATCGTCCATCAGCAATTGAAAAGCTGCATCGGGATTCGGCGCGTGGATCAACTCGGCCTGAGCAATCGCACGGCGCAAATACAAATCATATGCGCTATTGGCCGAGACACCGATGCGTACTCCCGGGTGGTCTACCTCTTCGACCGACGTAAATTGAGAGCTTTCCGGCACCAGGTAGGTGCCTTCGATTTCCAGATAGGGCGGAGTGAAATCGATTTCGTCGGCGCGAGCTGGATCGATCGCAAGAAATGCCACATCCCAGGCATCATTTTTTACCGCCTCGAACATCTTTCCTGCCGACTCGAAGGCGACGAGACTAAGGGGAATTTCCAGATGCCGAGCGAGTTCTCGCGCTAGCTCCACCGCCACACCGCTGAGCTCCCCGGTCGCTAAGTCTCGCTTCGCTAGCACAGGGTTGCCATAATTGATGCCGACGCGAAGCGTGCCTGTGGGCGCGAGAGCTGCTTGCAAGAGGTTTTTCATCATGGCGCAATCCGTCCAGAATCACTTAAAGCCCGTGGTTTTTCAGCGAGCTGTTTCAGATTATTCATCTGCCCACATCGGTGTCAACCGAATCTGGAATAGCCAACACCGCAAATGAGCGACCAGCGAGCGAGTATGAGTTCTGAAGCTGGTTTGGTATAGTGCGCAACACGTTATGAATTCAGCGTCGGCGCTATTGCCAATCTTTCAAAACAATGAAGTGCTCTTCGGTCACGATGGAACTCCGGGAATTGTCGCCGTGGAAATCACTGCAGAAGGCGCCGTCCAGATCTCTGCCCGCGATGGCGCAAGGACTTTTTCGGAGGCGATGCCGTTTCAGCCGTTCATGCTGCTGGCTGGAGACGATGCTCTCGCTGGATGGCCAGGTGAAGCACAGATCGAGACTCTCGCAGGCGCGGGCGCGTTCAACCGACTGGCACAATTTCGCAATCTTAAAGAGCTGGACGAAGCGCGTTGGTTTTTACAGAAAAAAACCGGCAAGACACCCTCCTCATCGGACGCACCCTATCGGTACTTTAACGACCCATTGCACCAATATTTACTCCAGTCGGGAAAAACTCATTTTCTCGAGATGATCTTCGGCGATCTCCGCCGCATGCAGCTCACGATCCAGACCTATTGCGCAGACGGATTTACTTTCTCCAATTCGGCGCGCTCGAGCGATCAGGTTGTGACGATTGGGCTGTCTGATTCGACCGGGTGGGAGCGTATCATCTCCGCAAAAGAATATGACGAAGCCGAAATGCTGCGTCAGCTCATCGATGAAATCCGGCTCCGCGACCCCGACGTTATCGAGGGTCATAATCTGTTGCGCTTTGATCTCGAATACGTCGAAGCCCGCGCCCGGCGGCATAAAGTGGCACTCAATCTCGGGCGTGACGGCTCGCGACTCAGCGGCCATGCTTCGCGCATGCAGCTCGCCGACCGAACCATTGCCTACCGCAAGTATTCTGTTTTCGGACGCCACCTGATCGACACTTGGATTCTCACGCAACACTACGACATCGCCACCCGCGAGCTGGCCAGCCTCGATCTGGAGGAACTCGCGCGCCACTTCGGCATCGCCGGAGAGAACATTTGGGTGCCGCAAGAGCGCATCAGCTGGTGCTTCGATCACGATGCCGATGCACTTCATCGTTGTGCGCTCAACCATGTGCGTGCGACTCGGGCGATCTCGGAGACTTTGTCACCAAGTCATTTTGTGCAGGCACAAATTTTTCCGTACAGCTATCAAGAAATCCCACTGCGCGGAAACGCAACCAAAATCGATACCCTCTTTGTGCGCGAATACCTGCACCAGCATCGTTCAATTCCTCGCGCCGACGAAGCTCGCGAGGTCGTGGGCGGATTCACTGACATGGAATTTCAAGGAACCGCTCGCCGCGTGCTCCACTGCGATGTGACTTCGCTCTATCCCTCGATCATGCTGGTTTATAACTACCTTCCCAAAAAGGACGATCTCGGGGTTTCCCCGGGACTGCTCCGAGATCTGCGCAGTTTTCGGGTGAAGGCAAAAGAGTTGGCGCGCGCTGCCAATGACGACGAAACGCGCGTCTATTTCAATGCGCTACAGTCGACCTTCAAGATCCTCATCAACTCATTCTACGGATATCTCGGTTTCCAGATGGGCCACTTCAACGATTTCGCGGCGGCGAATGATGTCACCGCCAAAGGACGAGAATTGATTCAGGCCGCGATTGCCTGGCTAAAACAGAACGACTCCAAAGTCATTGAAGTCGATACCGACGGGATTTATTTCGTCCCGCCGGAGACGATCCGGACGGAAGCCGATGAGCAGCAGCTGATCGCAGCGCTCGCAGCGACTCTTCCCGCCGGAATCGAGCTTGAGCTCGATGGCCGCTATCCGGCCATGTTCAGTTACAAAATGAAAAATTACGCACTCTTGGACGAGCGGGGCCGGCTCCGTATCAAGGGCTCGGGTTTGCGTTCTCGCGGCCTCGAGCTCTTTCAGCGCGAATGGCTGGAGCAGATGCTCCTGCTACTCTTGAAAGACGAGCGGGAAAAAATTCAACCGCTGTACTGGCGATTCGTTGAAGATATTGAACGGCACCGAAGGGACATTTTTTGGCTGGCAAAGACGGACACGCTGCAGGATTCCTTGGAAAGCTACCAAGTCAAGATCAAGACCAAGAAGCGTAACCCGGCGGCCCCCTACGAGCTCGCGCTCAAAGCGCAGCGACCCTATCGGCCCGGCGATCAGATTTCGTACTATGTCACCGGCACGAAGGCCAAAGTTAAAGTCAATGAAAATTGCCGGTTCGCGGCGCAGTGGGACGCGCAAAGACCTGACGAGAATGTTGAATACTATAAGGCAAAGCTCAAAGATCTGTACGAAAAATTTAGGCCGTGGATCGCCGAGACCAGCGAGACTGAACCGCCGCCACAGCAGCTGTCCTCGGGGCCGAGACAATTTTCATTGCTCGGCGGGGAAAGCCCAGAATGACAGAATTGAATCAGAGGGTTGCGCTCATCACTGGCGGCGCTAAAGGCATCGGCCGTGCCGTCGCGCTGGATCTCACCGCCCACGGCTGGGCGGTGGCGATCTGCTATCGGAGTAGCGTGGCGGAAGCCGATGAAGTGATGAGGGCTGTGCGCGCAAATGGCGGTACAGGGTTGGCGCTTCAATGTGACGTGTCCCAGACCGAAGCCGCCGAACGACTGATCGAACAGGTCCGGCAGCAATGGGGGCGCATCGATGCGCTGATCAACAGCGCCGGCCCCTATCACCGGGTTTCTTTGCTAAAAGAAACGGTTGAAGGATGGCACTCGATGTTCGACAATAACCTGCATCCGGTCTTCTACCTGACCCGGGCAGTGATTCCGATCATGCGAGAACGCAAGTGGGGCCGGATCGTTTCCTTCAGTATGGCGAATGTCGAGCAACTGATTGCGCAACCACAGCTCACGGCGCACTACATTTCCAAGGTCGGTTTGCTGGCGCTGTCTCGTTCGTTCGCCAAACTGATCGCTGCCGACGGTATCACGATGAATTGCGTTGCTCCGGGATTCATCGATTCTGGGAGTGCACCGCAGGAGGAGCTGTCGCGGATGGTCAAGTTGATTCCGGCCGGGTACGTCGGTAGCGTCGACGACGCCGTATCTGTCGTGCGCTTTTTGCTTTCTGAAGAAGCGCGGTACGTCAATGGCGCCAATATCCAACTCAGCGGCGCGTGGGGTGTCTGAGTATCAAATCGGTGCGAAAATTCTGAGACGAAAATGGCGATCACCAAGGATCAAGAACGCGCCCTGGAGCTGATCGAGCAAGCGATGAAGCACCAGATGGCGCGCGAATTCGACGACGCTATTAAACTCTATAAGGAATCCATCGCCATTTATCCGACCGCCGATGCCCACACCTATTTGGGTTGGGCTTATAGCTTTCTCGGCCGGCTCAACGAGGCCATTGCTCAATGTGAAATCGCTATTCAGCTCGATCCCGAATTTGGCAATCCTTATAACGACATTGGCGTTTACCTGATGCAGCAACAACGGTTCGATGACGCGATTCCGTGGCTCGAGCGCGCCAAATCAGCGAAACGATACGATCCGCGCCATTTTCCGCACATCAACTTGGGCAGGATCTATCTAACTAAGGGAATGCTGCAAAAAGCGTTGGAAGAATTTCACGGGGCGCTGAAAATCAATCCCGACGACCAGGAGCTCTCGCAACTGGTGGAAGAGCTGCAGACAAAGCTTCAGTAGTCTTTTGGGCGGCCCCGACACAAGAATACTCAACCTTGGGCCTCTGGAATAGCTTCATCGAATAGACGGACGGCCGTTTCCACTTCCTCAGCGGTAACTATCAAAGGCGGGCAAAATCTCAGGGTGCTCTCGCCGCAGCCGAGCAGCAATAAGCCTTTTTCAAAGCACTTCTGCATGACGCGCTCGCGTAACTGGCGGTCTGGCGTATTGTTATCATCTGGGCGGCAGAACTCGACCCCGACCATCAGGCCCAACCCGCGCACCTCGGCAATCGTGTTGTGGTGCGTGCCAAGCGTCGTTAAGCGCTCCTTAAGCAGCGCGCCCATCTTGGCCGCGTTCTCGACCAAACCTTCCTCTATCAATTCGATGGTCGCCAAGGCCGCCGCACACGCGACCGGATTACCGCCGAAGGTACTGCCATGGCTGCTCGACGGCCAAGTGCTGATTTCAGCGCGCGCGATCATCGCGCCCAGTGGCATGCCGCTGGCGATACCCTTGGCGGCGCAAACAATGTCCGGTTCGAGCGCCCAATGTTCGCTCGCGAACATTTTACCGGTGCGGCCGAAGCCGGATTGAATCTCGTCGACGACAAGAAGAATTCCATGTTTTCGGCAGAGGTCCTGAAGCATCGGCAAATATTCCGGCGGTGGCACGATGTATCCGCCTTCGCCCTGGATCGGCTCGACGAAAACCGCCGCGACTTCCTCGGGAAGGACTTCATGCCGGAAGAGAACTTCTTCGATGATCTGAATAGATTCGCGAGCGCATGCCTCAGGCTTCTGCTGATCGGGGCGCCGGCAGAACGGATATGGCACATGATGCACGCCGGGAATTAGCGGTCCGAAATGCGCGCGATGCGCTGCTCGGCTCGCTGTCAACGATAAACTCCCCAACGTCCGTCCATGAAAGGCGCCGTGAAATGCAATGATGTGCTGGCGCTTGGTGTAATAGCGCGCGAGTTTGATGGCCGCTTCGATGGTTTCAGTGCCGGAATTGGTGAAGAACACCTTCTTGGCGCCGGGACCAGGCGTCAACCGGCCGAGCTTCTCCGCCAGAGCCACCATAGGTTCGTAGTAATAATCGCTGCCGCAGATGTGCAGAAACTTTCGCGCTTGTTCTTCGATCGCTCGAACGACACGCGGATGCGAATGGCCAGTGCTCGCCACAGCAATGCCCGCCATGAAGTCCAGAAAGAGATTACCGTCGACGTCTTCCACCATCATACCGGACGCGCGCTTCACCACCAGTGGGTAAACCCTGCCGTAGGCCGGCGCCGTCACTTGGCGGTCGCGGTCGACGATCGCTCTTGCTTTAGGACCCGGCAACGCTGTCTTGATGTGAGGTGGTTTCATGATGCTCCTGTTTCGAGTTTCAGTTCCTGGGTTCTGGCTAATCCACATAATCAGAAACTATTCTGCGTTGTCGATCTGCGCCTTTTGTAGTTTGCCGGAGTAGTCGATATAGACCGACTTCCACTCGCTGAAGATATCGTAGACGGTCGTGCCCGCTTCGCGATGGCCATTGCCGGTATTTTTCACGCCGCCAAAGGGCAAATGGACCTCCGCGCCGATGGTCGGCCCGTTGATATAGGTAATCCCTGCCTGAACGTCGCGAATCGCGCGGCAGGCGCGGCTCACATCTCGGGTATAAATCGAGCTCGACAGGCCGTAGGGTGAATCATTCAACACGGTAATCGCTTCTTCAAAACTGCCCACCTCGATGATCGAAAGCACCGGCCCGAAGATTTCCTCCTGGGCAATCCGCATCTTTGATGTGACTCGGTCAAAGATGGTCGGCTGAAAAAAATAGCCTTTGGCACAAGCACCGGTCTCATGAAGTCCGCCGCCGATGAGCAATCGTGCGCCCTCCTGCTTGCCGATGCTGATGTAATTGAGAACCTTGTCGCGCGCAGCCTGATTGATTAAAGGTCCCATGTCGGTGCTCTCATCGAGACCATCGCCAATCTTGAGTTGCCGGGCGCGCGCCACTAGAGCGTCTGTTATTCTCTTCGCCACGTCTCGATGCACGATCAGCCGGCTTGTGGCGGTGCAGCGCTGTCCGGTGGTGCCAAAAGCGCCCCACAGTGCTCCTTCCACCGCAAGCTCCAGATCGGCATCTTCCATCACGATCTGCGCGTTCTTGCCGCCGAGCTCCAACGCGACTCGTTTTAACTGCTGACCGCAAATTGATGCGATCTCTCTGCCCACCGCGGCGGAGCCCGTAAATGAGACCAGCTGAACATCGGGATGCCGGACTAGCGCCGCGCCCACTTCCTCGCCGCGCCCGTGCACCAGGTTTACCACTCCGGGCGGCACGCCTGCCTCGTTCAGGATTTCGACCAGCCTCGCAGCGCTCGCCGGCGTATCTTCGGCAGGCTTGAGCACCACGGTGTTACCGCAAAGTAGTGCGGGAAACATTTTCCAGGTCGGGATTGCCATTGGGAAATTCCACGGGGTGATCAGCGCGCACACACCAATCGGCATCCGAACCGACATGGCGAATTTATCCGGCAACTCCGCCGGAGTGGTTTCGCCAAAAAGCCGCCGACCTTCCCCGGCAACGTAGAAGGCCGTATCGATTCCTTCCTGAACATCGCCACGGGTCTCCTTCAAAATTTTCCCCATTTCCCGAGTCATGCCGCGCGCGATGTCCTCCTTATATTTGCGCAGCAATTCACCCACTCGATAGAGCAGCTCGCCCCGCTTTGGCGCAGGGACCAAACGCCATGCGGAAAAGGCGCTTTTGGCTGCTTGCACAGCGGCGTCGACGTCCTCGGCCGTTGACGCGGGAAAGACGCCGATCAGGTCGTCGTGATTGGCGGGATTGCGATTTTCGAAAGTTCGGTCTGACCTTGCGGTCAGCCATTTGCCTCCGACAAAATTTTTGAACAAATCAGCCATCACCTTCTCCGTGCTTCGACTGGAAAATTCGCGCGCGTCCGATAGCAACATTCTAAAGGTCCATTAGCGAGAACACAACGTGAACTGCGCAGCGCTGCGAGGGCACGCCCTTGGTTTGCTCCGCGCCAAGATCCTTTACAATTCGTGCCACCGCTGATATTTACCGTCGAACGCCGCGGCGCCTTCCCTGGAGGATGAGACTGTCATGGACATGCTGCATGCTCTGATTTCCGGTTTTCTTCAGTGCTTCAATCTCTCGACCTTCAATCTAATGATGATCGGAATCGCGATCGGGTTCGTTGTGGGAATTTTGCCGGGACTCGGCGGCCCGACTGCCATGGCGCTCATGTTGCCCTTTGTTTTCAAAATGAGCGCCGTCGAGGCCTTCGCCTTTTTGCTCGGCATGACCGCCGTGACCGCGACGACCGGCGACATCACTTCCGTGCTATTCGGCGTGCCGGGAGAACCAACGACCGCCTCAACCATCGTCGATGGCCATGCCATGGCACGCAATGGCGAGGCCGGCCGTGCTCTCGGGGCGGTGCTCATGAGCTCGCTCGTGGGGGCTGTGTTCGCCGGCGTTGCTCTCGGCGCCGCGGTGCCGATCATTCGTCCGCTGGTGCTTTCCTTCGGCTCCCCGGAATTTTTCATGCTCTCCATTCTCGGAATATCTTTCGTCGCCGCTCTGAGCGGCGAGGACGCGCTCAAAGGTCTGATCGCCGGCGGCATCG
>DATIEH010000462.1:0-2682 GCA_035455905.1 Binatia bacterium
AGGCGTCATCGTAGGTAGCAAAAACCTTAAGTCAAGCTTTTATCATGCTTCTACGGGTATATAGTGGAATGTGCGTATGCTTTCGGTCAAAAGCAAGGGTCCCGCAAGTCCACGAAAACCCTAAGAAGTCCTGCTCGACCCAATAGCGAAAGGAGGCTACAAATGCGTCTAGGCGTGGTGTTTCCGCAGACTGAAATCGGCAGCGACCGCGTCGTGATAAAGGATTATGCGCAGGCGGCCGAAGAGCTCGGGTATAGTCACATTTTAGCCTACGATCACGTGATTGGCGCCAATCTCGCCAGCCGTCCCGGCTGGCAGCCACCCTACAGTCACTTGGACACCTTTCAAGAGCCCTTGGTCCTGTATGGCTATCTCGCCGGACTCACTAAGACCATCGAGCTCACCACGGGGATTATCATTCTGCCGCAGCGGCAAACGGTTCTGGTTGCAAAGCAGGCGGCGACCGTCGACGTTCTTAGCGGCGGTCGGCTCCGTTTCGGTATCGGCATCGGCTGGAATCCCGTGGAATACGAAGCTCTCGGCCAAGATTTCAAAAATCGCGGCCAGCGCTCTGAGGAGCAGGTCGAATTATTGCGCCAGCTTTGGACCCGCGAGTTGGTGACGTTTCACGGCCGATGGCATACGGTCACCGACGCCGGCATCAATCCATTGCCCATCCAGCGCCCGATCCCGATCTGGTTCGGGGGCACGGACGACCGCGCGCTTCGGCGCCTGGCGAAACTCGGCGACGGCTGGTTCCCACTCATGAATCCCGATGATAAATGCCGAGCCGCCATCGAGAAAGTCCGGAGCTACGCTCGCGAGGCCGGTAGAGATCCCGAACGGATCGGCATCGAAGGGAGAATTTCTCACGGCGCCGGCTCGGAAGAAGCTTGGCGCAAAGAGTTGCAGGCTTGGAAAGCTCTCGGCGCGACGCACGCGAGCTTCAATACGATGAAAGCCAACCTGCCCTCGCCAAGGGCGCACATCGACGCGATCCGCAGGTTTCACGCCGTGGCGGCGTCTGTGTAAAGTCGTTAGCCACTTATAGAAGCAAGCCGTGGAATATTTCCGCTTTTGAAAGGGACGCATGCACTTGTGTCTAATGGACTTTCGGAAACGATCAGCAGGAGCAAGATCATCATCCCCCTTTGCCAAAGGGGGATTGAGGGGGATTTGATTCCGCTGCATATCGGAAAATCTCCCCTACCCCTCTTTGCCAAAGAGGGGTAAAAGCAACGCGCGAAAAATTCCCGCTTTGAAAAGTGATTCAGGGGATGAGTGCCGGTACGCCAGACTAGTCTGCAATCGCCGCCGTTTGTTGTCGGTTTTTATCGAGCCATGTGCGAACGGCTTCGAAGGGTTCTCCGCCCTTGTCTACGGCCTTGCGTAAAGTCTCGATGGTACGCCCGAGATCCTGCCCACACGCATCGTAAAGCGATTCGAACAAGTCCAGGTCTTTGAGATAGACCATGTAGTGCATGAGCACGGCATTGTTCAGCGGCCGTTGGCCGAAGCCACGAAAGCTGTGGTTAGGGCGATCGGCGATCCGACGCTGCCATTCCTCTTTGCTGCGGGCAAAAACCTGTTCGCGCAATCGGATCTTGGCTTCGAGTGGAATTTTACGGCTGTAGAGGTCGCGCAGCGTGTGCGCCACCTCATCGATGAAGTGGCCGAAGTCACGTTCATCGTTCCAAATCTGCACCGCGCGCGCATATTCCGGACTCTCCGCGCCGAATCGAGTGCGGAAGAAATCAATGGCCGCGCGATGCCCGACGAAATTAGCCGAGCTTTCGTTAAAAGCCCCGGCGCCTTTTACATAGAGCGTGTTATGAAATAGCTCATGAAAAACGATCTCGGTTAAGATCGTTTTGTCGTAGCGCAGCAAGTGCGATAACAGCGGGTCGTCGAACCATCCCAGAGTGCTGAACGCCGCCGAAGTGCGTAGCGTCGTATCGTATCCTTCGGATTTCAACCGCGCGATTTCGGCCTCCGCCTCCGGGCGCGAAAAGAAGCCTTTGTAGGGCACATTGCCGATAATGAGAAACCACCACGTATAGGGCTTAAGTTCGGTTTTGGGCGCCGCCATTACGATATAGGTTAAATCAGGCCGGTCTACCCGCGAGTAGCTCGAGTAGCTGCCGCCCACGTTGAATTTGAGCACATCGCGCGCGTATTTGCGCACAGCCAGCACGAGCTTGAGCTTTTCCTGAGCGTCTGCCTGCACGTCGGCTTTGTCGACGAAGTCGGTGATGGGCTCGCGCCGCCAGAGAATTTTTCCCTCCTCGTAAGCCGCCCGCAACACGTACAAGGGCGAACAGCCTGGCAGGATCGCTGCGATCACGACGCTCACCGCGGTGAGCCAGAAAAGTTGTTTGAGTCGTCGCCGCAGAAGAGAACCGACTCGGAGATGACGACTAAAAGGCCTCGGACACACAGCCATTCACGCCAGAAGCTTGGCCGGCAGATCATGAGCCGCCAGCTTCAACTCCTCTCGCTCATATTGCAACTGATACAAACGGTAATAGATGCCCTGCCGATCCATCAACTCGGCATGGCTCCCCACTTCGCGGACCTCGCCGTGATGCAGCACAATGATTCGGTCCGCATTGCGGATCGTCGATAGCCGGTGCGCAATCAGCAGACAAGTCCGATCGCGCATGACCTTTTCGAGAGCATCCT
>DATIEH010000463.1:0-23019 GCA_035455905.1 Binatia bacterium
TATTTGCTCGTGCGTTTAGTCGGTTGCTGAATGCTTGAGCATGCCGTGATTGTCCCTTCGGCACTCAACAATTTCCCTCGCGGAAAATCGGAAAGTGCTACTCTTTCTCGCGGACGAAACTCGCAGGCACAACGGTAGGCATCGCAAAATGACCGGTTCCGCATCCCGTGCCGCGCCATCCGTAATCAGCTGAATTGGAGTGATTGATGAAAAAATTGCCGCTATTCTCAATTTTTTTCCTGGCGCTTGCTGTCTCCAGCGCCGCCGTAACCGCCGCCGAAGTAAAGAAAGTCGTCTTTGGCTACTCGACAATCGGCGCCATGGCCGCAGGCGCCTGGATGGCGAAGGAGATTGGCGCCTATGAAAAATACGGCATTGATGCCGAGTTAATTTACATCTCGTCGGGACCGACGGTAGTACAGGCTCTACTCGGCGGAGATGTGACCGGTGGAATCGCAGCGACCAATGCTGTGATTGCCGCAGTGCTTCGCGGCGCTCCGCTGGTTTCCGTCGTGAGTACTGCCAATCGGCCTTATCATCGCCTCTGGGTGCAGCCGGAAATCATGCGCGTGGAAGATCTCAAAGGAAAAACCATCGGGGTGACACGCTTTGGCTCAGTGACGGATAATCTGAGTCGCATGATCCTCAAAAAATATGGGCTGGAAAGCGCCGTCAACGTGCGCCAGATGGGCGGCACCGCCGAGGTCAGCGCGGCATTTCAAAATAAGCAGATTGCCGGTGCGGTCACCTCGAGCCTGCGGGTGGACCAGTCGGTACAGCCACGGCTTCTCATGAAGTTGGAAGATCTAGGCTTTCAATATTCGATGGATGTGATCGCCTATTCGCGCGACGACATGAAGCGCTCGCCGCAACTGGTCGATGGCATGGTGCGTGCCTACACAGAAGGGGTCGCGGCGATGCATTACCAAAAGGAAAGAGCCTATCGGGCAATTGCAAAGTACGCGCGCTTGCATGATCAAAAAAAGATCGATGAGATCTATCAAGATTCCATTGTGTATTTGGAGAAAACACCGCGGGTTGAGCCAGAGGCGATCAACTCGATTTTAGATTTCATGGGAAAAAAGGGCATGGCGCTGGAGACGTTTGCCGACAACACACTGGTCGACAAGATGGTGCGCGAAGGATTTATCGAGAAGCTCTATAGGAAGCCATAGGTCAGTCGGGGGGGCGTCACTGATAAATGACAAACTGAGCCGATCTGGTCATGTCCAAATAAACATCGCGTTCGGCCGCGCCCTCGGTGTCGTTTGGCAGGAGGTTTCAAATTCGATATATGAACGACTGAGCGGAACAAGTTCAGGAGGCGATGGAGTGCAAATCACGGAATGGCGAAAGACAATCGGTGAGATGGTGCGCGATCACATACGTTCGCCTGAACTGGAACATTATTTTTCGGTCAAGATGAGCCAGGCGCGGGCGCAGATAATGATCACTCAGCTCGGACTTTTTATCCGGCACCGACGAGATTGTTGGGCGTTGGTCTCGGCCAATTGCCCCGTGATGGCGATCAAACAGGCGATTCTCCAGCATGAGTACGGCGAAGTTATCAAAGATTCTTTTTCCGACTATGGCCATTTGCATTTGATCATCCGGCAGGCGCAAAGACTGGGAATGACACCCGAGGAAGTGATTCAAACCAAGCCGATCGTCAGCACGACAGCGACACTCTACGCATGGGCGTGGTTGACGCACGCCAAAAGCTGGGTCGAAGGGCTATCGGCGCTCACCGTCACCGAATGGACCAACGATGATCGTTTGCTAAAGGATCTCGGTGGCGGGCACTCCACGCGCATGGCTAAACGCTGGACCGAAGACATGGGGATTCCATGGCGCGACATGCCGAATTTTGTCGCGCATTCGCAGGCGGACGAGGAGCACAGCGACATGTTCCTGCCGTTCTTGGAACAGTATGCAACCGGCGAAAAAGAACAGATGGCATTGGACGCTATCAAAGAATCGCTCGATCTATTCGGTTTGTTCCGCGAAGGTATCGCGCGCGCGATGGAGAAGATTCCGCTGAACTGAATCCAGAACTGTCATTTCGAGGAGCGTAGCGACGAGGAATCTAGATGAGATCCTTCACTTTGTTCAGGATGACAGAATGATAGACAGGCATTCAACGAAATTGGTGTTATGGAAAAATTAGGAGGGTGAGTATGGAAAAACCACGCATCAGACATATTGCCATCAACGTCGAAGATCTCGACAAGACTGCGGAGTACTACAAAAGAGTCTTCGGCATGGAAGAAAAACATCGGCGGCCCGGCGGAACCATTTATCTCTCCGACGGGCACCTGGATCTCGCTCTCATTCACAGCGAAAAATACCCGTGGGGCATTCACCACTTCGGTTTCAAAGTCGATAGCGTCAAAGAGATCGAAAAGATCGCCGACACCAAAGCCGAGGACAATACCTACGGCGCAATTGCCGAAAGCTGGATCAAGGACGTCGAAGGCAACCGCGTCGATGTCTCGGAGCATGGCTGGCCGATCTAAAGAAGTGTCTGGTTTCGACGCTCGGGTTTCGAGTTCATTTGCCCGGAGTTGCTGAGGCTGATGTCCCGGTTTGTTTTGGCGTTCAGAGCGGTTCTCTTATTCTTTCTTATTTCCCTTGCGCACGGGTCGCTGGCGCAAACTCAACCTAAAGTTACCGTCGCTTATTCGGCCATCAGTCCGATCTTTGCCGGCGTTTGGATGGCTAAAGAGATCGGCGCTTTCGAAAAGCAAGGACTCAAGTCCGATCTCGTTTACATTAGCTCAGGTAGCATCACGGTACAGGCGATGGTCGGCGGCAATCTGGATATGAGCATCGCCGCAAGCAACGCGGTAGTCAGCTCGATTTTGCACGGCGCGCCACTGATCGCGGTGGGCAGTATCACGAACCGGCCGGCCATGAGCTTGTTCGTGCAGCCCGAAATCGCCAAACCGGAGCAGCTGCAAGGTAAAACTCTGGCGATCACACGGCACGGTTCATCGACGCATTTCCTGACGCTTTTCACGCTCGAAAAGCTCGGCCTGCAGGACAAAGTCAAAATTCAACCGATGGGCGGGACGCGCGAAGTCGACGCGGCGATCCGAAGCGGCATGGTGGCCGGAGCGGTGCGCAGCATGAAGCCCGGCCCGAAAACCCGGATGCTCGTGGATCTGCCGGATTTAGGGATTCCATTCTCGATGGATCTGATCGCGGTCAAGCGAGACTTTTACAAGAGCTCGCCACGCACGGTGGATGCGATGCTGAAGGCTTATATCGAAGGAGTGGCGGCGCTGAGGAGTAGAAAGGATTTCGCCTACAAAGTTTTGAGTAAATACATGCTCGGCGCCAGCGATTCGCTGGACGAGGCTTACGAATACGCGGTCAAGTATCTCGACCGCCAGGCGAGAGTCGACCCGGCGGTGATTCAGACGGTGCTAAATTGGGAAAACAAAGGCGACGCATCGGTCAATGAATTTTTCGACAATTCCGCCGTCGATCGCATCATCAAAGAGGGATTTGTCGAGCGCTTGTACAAGTAGCTGCGGAGAATTCGATGAAACGAGCAGAGTGGAGAAAAGAGCTCGGTGAGCTGGTGCGGGACGCAATGCGGTCACCGGAACTGGATCATTACTTCAAAGTGAAAATCACCCGACCGGGCGCGCAGGTACTGATTACGCAACTTGGCCTGTTTATTCATCATCGTCGCGACTGTTGGGCTCACGTCTCGGGCAATTGCCCGCACATGCCCGTGAAGCAGAAAATTCTTCAGCACGAATACGGTGAAGTAATCAAAGACAACTATACCGAGCACGGACACATGGAGCTGATCGTTCGCCAAGGCAAGTCCCTCGGCTTGACAGCCGAAGAAGTCATGAACGTGGCGCCCCTACCGTCGACGATGGCAACGCTTTATGCATGGGCGTGGATGACGCGCGAAAAAAGCTGGTTGGAAGGATTAGCGTCTCTGACGATTACGGAGTGGGCCAACGATGATCGCTTGCTGCGCGATGTCGGCGGCGGGCTGTCGAGCCGAATGGCAAAACGCTGGATGGAGGATCTCGGCTTCGGGTGGGAGCAAATGCCGAACTTCAAAGTTCACAGCGAAGCGGACGAAGAGCACAGCGACATGTTTTTGGAGGACCTGGAAAGGTTCGCCACCGGTGAGAAAGAACAGTTAGTTTATCGGGCAGCGAAGGAGTCGATGGAGCTGCTGAAGGTTTTTCGCTACGGCATCTCGAAGGGGATGGAGAAGTTTGTTTGAGCGTCGGATGACACCTTAGGTATACTTACCCTCCTTTCTCAAGGGAGAGAAGGGAGGATTTTTCGGTGCGTGGCGGACCAAATCCCCCTCGATCCCCCTTTTTCACACGGGGAAATTACAAGCAACCAGCTGATTAGGAGAACTTACATGGACGCAAATGGTTGGGCTGAAACCTTTGGCGAATTAGCCCGGCAAACCATGACTTCGCCCGAGCTCGAGCGTTATTTTTCGATACCGATCACAAAGCCCCGGGCACAACTCATTCTGCAGCAGCTATCGCTGTATGTCCGTCACCGGCGGGACTGTTGGGCCTATGTGTCCGGTAACTCGCCCGTTCTCGCCGTGAAGCAAAAAATCCTCGCTCATGAGTATGAAGAAGTGATCCGCGATCAACACTCGGAGCACGGCCACTTGGATCTGATTGTTCGTCAGGGAAAATGCATCGGTCTCAAGGCCGATGATATTTTGCACACAAAACCGATCGCCAGCACCACGGCGACGCTATATGCGTGGGGTTGGATATGCAAAAAGAAGCATTGGCTCGAAGGCCTGGCGGCGATGACGATGACCGAATGGAACCAGGACGACCGGCTGCTGGGAGATCTGGGCGGCGGCCATGCCTATCGCATGGGTCAACGCTGGGTCGAGCAGTTGGGCATTACCTGGGATGATCTGCCAAACTGGAAAGCGCATCGCGAAGCCGACAAAGGGCACGTCGATATGTTTCTCCCCGTTTGGGAGGAATTCGGCAAGGGCGAGAATGAAAAGATGATTCTGCAGGCGGCGAAGGAATCCGAAGAGCTTTACCGCGTCTATCAAGCTGGCCTGGCGGACGCGATGGAACGGATGACGCAATAATGAGCACTCCAGATAAACTACCAGTCACCCCAGAATATTTTTTATGGGGGGTCCAGTCGAACCTAGCCTGGATTCCCGCTTAAAACGCGCGGGAATGACGAAACTACTGACGCGGTGAAAATTTCCCTTCAAGGTAATCCAGTAATGCGAATGTTTCGGTGCACTATATGGGTTCTGATTTTGCTCGCCGCTCGAATGATCCAAGCTGCGGAAGTCCCCAAAGAAAAGATCGCGTTCGCCTATGCTTCGATCAGTCCCAGCATGTCGGCGGTCTGGATGGCGAAGGAGATCGGCGCATTCGAGAGAAACGGTTTGAATGCCGAGCTGGTCTACATCAGCTCCGGTGCGACGACGGTGCAGGCGCTGGTCGGCGGCAGCGTTCAGGCCGCGCTCGGGGCAAGCAATGCGGTCGTTGCCGCGGCGCTGAAAGGTGCTCCGATCATTGCCGTGGCGAGCAATACCAGCCGCCCCGGTATGCAGCTTTGGGTACAGCCGGAAATTCAACGCGCCGAGCAGTTGCAAGGCAAAACGCTCGCGATTACGCGCTTCGGTTCCACCAGCGACTTCGTCACGCGGCTGGTTTTGCGGAAACTGAATCTTGAAAACAAAACCGAGCTGCGGCAATTCGGCGGCGTGGTCGAAGCCGATCTAGGGTTTCGCGCGCGCCAGGCGGAAGGCCGCGTTTCCTCCCAGGCGCCGGGGCCAAAGGCAAGGATGCTGGTCGATGCGGCAGAGCTTGGCATACCGTTTTCCATGAACCTATTAGCCGTGAGCAACGAGTATCTCTCGAAATCGCCGAAGTCCGTCGAAGCGATCGTCCGGGCTTACATCGAGGGCGTTGCCGCGCTGAAGACGAGGAAGGCTCAGGCACTCAAGGTATTCGACAAATACATGGGACAACGCGGCGGCAGCGCAGAGATGCACCACGAGTTCGTCATGAGATATCTCGATGCGGTTCCACGCATCGATCCGGCGGCGGTGGAGACCGTGCTCGAAATGGTGGGCGCGAAAGGCGCGCCGAAGAGCAAACTTTACGATAATTCAATCATCGACCGGCTGGTTCACGAGGGATTCACCGAGAGGCTTTACAAAGGAGCAAAGTCATGACGGAGAAGCAATGGCGTGAATGTCTCGGCGAGTTGGTGCGCGATTATATCCGATCGCCTGAGCTGGAATATTATTTTTCCATCAAGATGAACAAGCCTCGCGCCGCCGTCATGGTAAAACAGCAGAGTTTGTTCGTGCGTCATCGCCGTGAATGTTGGGCGCACGTTTCGGCGAATTGCCCGATCATGGGCGTCAAACAGCGAATTTTGGAGCACGAATACGAAGAGATCATTCGCGACGATTTTTCCGACTATGGCCATTTGCATCTGATCATTCGACAGGGAAAATCCGTAGGACTCGAGCCGGAGGAGATCATTGATGCAGAGCCGCTACCTGAAACCCGCGCCGTGCTTTATGCCTGGTCGTGGATGACTAGCGAGATGCCATGGACCGAATCGTTGACCGGGATGACCATTACCGAGTGGTGCAACGACGACCGGCTGCTCGGTGATTTGGGCGGCGGCCAGTCCACGCGCATGGCGAAAAAATGGATGGAGGACATGGGCTTTTCCTGGAAAGAGATTCCCAATCTCCAGGCGCACAGCCAGGCGGACGAAAAACACAGCGACATGTTTTTGCCCTTTCTCTCGGAATACGCGACCGGGAGTAAAGAGGCTACGGCGATCCAAGCGGCAAAACACTCGTTGGCATTCAACGCGATGTATCGCAAGGGCATCGCTCTGGCACAAGAAAAGATTCCGCTATAGAACATAGCAAGAAATTGACTGTTATTGGGACGGAATGACTACTTGTGTCTGTCATTTCGAGCGACAGCGAGAAATCTTTCCCGTATATCTAGCGTAAGCTGACCGACGAGATCGTAGGCACATCAGGAGGTATTTATGAGTCTATGGCCGAAAGTGCGAGAAGAACTCAACGCGATGGTGAACCGTCATTTCGACACGCCGGAGTACCACCAGTTGTTCGGAGTAAAGCTGACGCCGGCGAGAAAGACTATTTGGGACATGCACTATCCGCACTATATCAAGAGCCGGCGCGACTGCTGGGGCGCCGCTGCGGTGCACGCGCCGCTCGACGTGAAGCGCGCGATCTGGGAACACGAAAAAGATGAATTGATCTTCGACAAGCGCATGGGCTCGGCCCATCTTACCGATGAGCAAATGGCGGCCGCTGCGGCGGAAGCGAGCTTGCTGCCGGGAGTGCGCGCCGCGCTCATGGCTTGGATGTTTCTTTCCACGACGCGCCCCTGGATCGAAGCCTTGACGGTGAATCATATCACCGAGCGCAAGAACAATCCGGCGATCGTGAAAGGCGGCGGTTTCACCGCGCGCTTCGCCCACAAGCAGGTCGCCGATCAGGGCGGCACCATCGAAGGCCTCGACATCAACACCAAAGTGCATATGGTTGCGGATGAGGATCATTCGGACATGTTCGAGCCGATTTACGATCGTCATATTATTGATGAGCGGACGGCTGAAGCGGTGATTCGCGCCGCTCAGGACAGCCTCTCGGTCGACCGCGCTTATCGCAGCGCTCTCGCCACGGCGATGGCGCAAATTGCCGAGTCCGCGGCGGCTTAAGGCGCGATCTGCGCTTTGTGGGGGGCTGCATTGTGTCATTTCGACTGGACAGAGAAGTCTAGAGCCCTCACATCCATTCGGGATGACAAACCGCCTATCCTGGCTGCCGCACAACCAGGGAGCGTGGAATATCACCGTCTCTTGTTGCGGCACGGCTGTGCTTATTTTTTTGCTCGAACTTCACTCGGAGATTTTATCGTAGGCTGCTGATTCGACGTTCCAGGAAGAACCATGGAAATCAAATACGGCTTGATCAGCTCCGATTCGCACGGGCAGCTGGGCAGGGATGCGTACACGAGCCGGATGTCCAAAGAGAAATGGGGTGAGCGCATTCCCCACATCATTGAAGTGCGCGACGAAAAATATCCCGAGCCCGTGGAGCGCTGGATCGTCAATGGCGAGATCCAAGGCGGCAATGTTTGCAATTGCCCCACGGCGATGCCCAACCGCAGCTACTATCCGCAGCGCTGGGAGGAAGTGCCGCCGGAAGTTTATCAACCGACAGAGCGCGCGAAAGCCTTGGATCGGGATCGCGTCGATGCCGAAGTATTGTTTCCCAACGGACCGGGCGGGACTTTTTTTTACAATGACGCCGAGTTCGAGCTTGCCTGCGTGCGGGCCTACAACGACGCTTTAGCCGAGTTTCGCCAGGCCAGCGAACGGTTCATTCCGCTCACGGTGATTCCATTCATGAGTCCGATCGAGACCATCATCGGCGAGGTGGAGCGCGCGGTCAAAGCAGGTCATCTTGGCATCAACATGTTAGCCGACCCGAGCGTGGCGGTGAACGGATTGAAGAATCTCGGTGATCCTTTTTGGGAGCCGCTTTGGGCGGCTTGCCAAGAGTTTGGCGTCGGTGTTCATCTCCACGCATCCGCGGGGCTTGCCGGCAAGCTCTCGTTGCCGCGATGGCAAGGCTTCAGCACGCGTCAGGCGCATTGCGTCTCGACATTGCGCAACTTCTGTACGGCCACTCAATTTGTTCCCTATTTGATTTTTTCCGGCATGCTGGAAAAATTTCCGCGGCTCAACTGGGTGTTTGCCGAAACCGGGCTCGGATGGGTGAGCTCGGTGCTGGAGGCTTGTGACTCCGAGTGGGAGAAACGCTGTCTTTGGAACGACGGGATTGTGACACGGCCGAGCGATTTATTCCGGCGCCAGATCTATGTGGATTTCTGGTTTGAAACCGTCGGTATCGAATTGCGCGACTGCATCGGCGTCGACAACATTCTTTGGGAATCGGATTTTCCGCACATCACTTCCACCTATCCTCATTCCTGGAGCGCGGTGGAGCATTCACTGGCCGGTGTACCCGATACCGACCGGAAAAAAATGCTCTATCGCAATGCGGCGAGACTGTACCGGCTGATTTAGTGCTCGGAAGCAAAAATGGAACTTAAGCACGGCTCAATCAGCGCGGATGATCACGTGCAGGAGCATCCGGAGGTCTGGACGTCACGCATGTCGCGCGCCAGGTGGGGCGACAGAATTCCGCATCTTGCGCACATGGACGATGGCACCGAGGAGTGGATGATCGAAGGCTGGCGCATTCCCTTGCCGGGCGTCGCTATGGCGAATGCCGCGATGGCGGATCGTACCCAAGAACCGAAACACTGGAACGAAGTGCCGCGCGCGGTTTTCAGCCCGGCGGAACGGCTAAAGGCCATGGACGTCGACGGCATCGACTATTCTGTCCTATATCCCAGCGTCAGCGGATTTGCAGGCCAAAATTTTGGCAGTGTGGTGGATCCGGATTTAGAAATCGCCTGCGTGCAGGCTTACAACGACTGGTTGATCGAAGAATGGGCGGAAGCGAGCCCGCGGTTTGTGCCCCAATGCATCGTCCCGCTCTGGCCCATGGATTCGACCATCGCCGAAATCAACCGCGCGGTAAAAAAAGGCCATAAAGGGGTTATCTATCCAGCATCGCCAATGGAGCTTCGGCGCGTGCCGCACATCAACGACCCGGCCTATGATCCACTCTGGGCAACGTGCCAAGACTTGGCCCTGCCGGTTTGTTTCCACGCCGGCGGCTCGGCCAAGATTCAAATGTCTGCGGGCGCCGCATTCAAGCCTGCTGTCGCAGCGGCCTTCAGCGATGTAGTTCGTTCGGTCAGTTCGATCGCGGTGGTGGCGAATCTTCTGCTCGCCCGCGTGCTCGATCGCTTCCCGCGTCTGAAAGTCGTTTTCGCAGAAAGCTCCATCGGTTGGGGCGCCTATGAACTCGAGTACGCCGACTATCAATCGGCGGCCGATGGCTTACCGTCCGAGGGTTATGCTTTGAAGCCATCGGAATTGTTTCAACGGCAGTGTTACTTCACCTGCTGGTATGATCGGATGAGTTTTCGAGCACGCCGCTATCTTGGCATCGGAAACATTTTGTGGTCGAGCCATTTTCCGCTGGCGAGTTCGACGTGGCCGGACACACGCCAGCACCTGGAAAGTGCGTTAGCGGATCTGCCGGAGGAAGAGAGAAAACAGATTCAATGGGAGAACGCAGCTAAGCTATATCGACTCGAGTGACTGCAAATCTCGCAGAGCGGCTCACGAAAAGACCAAGCGCCAAAAAACTCAAACGAAGCTCGAGACCCGAAACTCGAAACAAATTCAAATGCTCCAAAGACACAGTCTCAAAATCAAGCTAGACGAACTCACATTTTGAGGATTTGGTTTTTTGAAGCTTGTTGCGCATTTCGATATTTGGAGTTGCTAAGAGTTTGAGGGCTTGACCGGCAATGACTTAAAGGAGGTTCCGAAAATGCGACCCAAAGTGCGTCACGTAGCGGTGATGACAAAGAATCGCGAAAAAATGGTGGAGTTTTACCAGAAAATCTTCGGCCTCGAGCCGAAGCGCGGTTTTGGCGGCGCGATCTATATGTCCGACGGCGATGTCAATATCGCGCTCATCGAAGTCAAGCGTGAAGATCAGAGGGAAGGCATCAATCACTTCGGTTTTGAAGTCGACGATCTCGACGATATCAAGCGCCGCTTGCAGGAAGCGGGTTTCAACTCTGAGATCGACTCGAAATCGGATAAAGACTCCGATCATCGCATCCAAGATCCTGACGGACACTGGGTCGATATGGCGGTTCACCGCCGTTGGCCGAAGTAGACTAAATCGGGAAAGCCGTGAGGGGGTAAGGGGTGAGTGAAGCGTCAGGAGTTTAAAACGGATTTGTCATGACTGCTGAACTGGGTTGTTCATGAAGCGAAGGCGATACTTGCTGCTGGTTTTGGTTGCAACGATCTCGATAGCCGTTTCGGGATATGCGCAAGAAACTCAAACGCAGAAAATCATTGACGCTGCGCGCAAAGAAGGCGAAGTGGTTTGGTACACCACCATGAGCTCGGATCAGAGCAACGCTTTCATGGCGCGTTTTCAACAGAAGTATCCATTTCTCAAACCGTCAGTGACGCGCCTAGGCGGCAGTGCCTTGCTCAACCGAATTCTGACCGAAGCCAAAGCCGGCAAAAACTTTTTTGACGTGGCGCACGGCACCGGCGAGATTGTGTTGCCTCTGATGGAGATGGGTCTTTTGGCGCCGTATCTTTCGCCCGAGCGTAAAATGATCCCTGACGATCTAAAAGACAAGAAAGGCTTCTGGACGTCGGTTTACGTCAATTCGGTCGTGCTTGGCTATAATTCCAACCTAGTCAAAGGACAACCGATTCCGCGCGCCTATAGCGATCTATTGCAGCCGCGTTGGAAGGGGCGAAAAATTTCTGTCGATGACACCTATGCGACGTTTCTTCAAGGGCTGATATCCGCATGGGGCAAAGACAAGGCGCTCGATTACCTGAAAAGATTGGCAGAGCAGGATCCGGTGGTCATGCGCGGCAGCACGGTCCGCGTTCAGCTCGCGGCGGCGGGCGAGTTTCCTCTCGTCATCGCCTACGCGAATATCATCCAGTATCTCGCTGAAAAGGGTGCCCCGGTCGACTGGGTGCCGCTCGAGCCAGCCGTTATTTCCGTCAATACGGTGATGGCGGGCGCTAAGGCGATGCATCCGAATGCGGCGAGACTGTTCATCGACTTTACTCTTTCCAAAGAGGGACAGGAAAAACTCTGGGATTTTCAGCGAATTCCCTCACGCAGCGACGTAGAGCCCAAACCCTCACGGTTATTTCGCGGCTACAAGCGCTACGTGGTGCATCCTGAGGAAATGCAAAATCTCGACGAGACCGCGAAGCTCTATTCGCAGATTCTCAAAACCCGGTAGCGGTATCGTCGCGCGTCGCGCGAAGGTTCAAGATTCGAGCTTGAGATTCCGAGCGAAATTGCGCGGTTGATCTTGTCGGAATAAATCGGAAGCGGTGCTCTCATGGCGGAAAATTTTTCGGTAATCGCGAAAAACGGTATGGTGGCATCAAGCCAACCGCTGGCAACTTTAGCCGGCGTGCAAATGCTCGCGAATGACGGAAATGCCATCGATGCGGCGATTGCGACGGCGTCGGTGTTGGGCGTGGTCGAGCCAAGCTCGATTGGCATCGGCGGCGACGCGTTTTGTCTTTTTTATTCCGCCAAAGAACAAAAGATCAAAGCGCTGGACGCCAGCGGCCGTTCGCCCTACGCAGCGACACTGGAGTTTTGCCGTAATAACGCTTTTACAGAAATGCCGCAGCGCGGCATTCACTCCGTTACGGTTCCCGGCGCTGTGCATGGTTGGGCGACTTTGTCGAATTCCTTCGGCAAGAAAAAACTTGGCGATGTACTACAAGCGGCGATCGGTTATGCCGAGGAAGGCTTTCCCGTGGCGGAGCTCACGGCTGAGCAGTGGAAGGAGTCCGAAGCGCGATTGAAAGCCGATCACGGCGCAGCGATGAATTATTTGATCGATGGCCGGACGCCCAAGGCCGGCGAAATCTTCAGAAATCCACGCATGGCGGCAGCGCTGAAGCGCATCGCGGCAGAAGGGCCGGATTATTTTTACAGAGGCGACATCGCCAAAAAACTCGTTCAGTGTTCAGAAAGGCTCGGCGGAGTATTCACGCTTCGAGATTTCGCCGAGCACCGCTCCGACTGGGTCGAGCCGATCACCGCGCGCTACCGCGGCCACGATATTTACGAGATGCCGCCGGCCACGCAAGGCTTCGTGGCGCTGGAAATGCTGAAAATTCTCGAGGACTTCGATTTGAAAGCCGCCGGCGCGCAAAGAGCGGATGCTTTGCACTTTATGATCGAGGCGAAGAAGCTGGCGTTCGCTGACCGTGACGCCGAGCTTGCGGACCGTGACCACATGAAGGTTCGGGCGGAAAGTCTCTTGTCGTCAAAGCGAATCGAGACATTGCGCCGGCAAATCGATACCAGCAGAGCCGCAAGCGAGTACAAGAAAATGCCGGCGGGAACAGATACCGAATACGTGGCTGCGGCGGACGCCGAAGGCAACTTGGTTTCCTTCATTCAAAGCAACTTCATGGGGTTCGGTTCGGGTGTCGTCGAGCCTGACACTGCGATTATTTTACAGAACCGCGGTCATCTTTTTTCGCTGCAAGAAAATCATCCGAACTGTATCGCTCCGCACAAACGCTGTGTGCATACTCTGATGCCCGGCCTAATGATGCGCGCAGGCAGGCCGCACGCCGCGCTCGGCTTGAAAGGCGGGCATGTACAGCCGCAAGTGCAGGTACAGATCATCTCGAATCTCGTCGATTTCGGCATGACGCCGCAGGAGGCGATCACGGCGCCGCGTTTCAATCACATCGAAGGAACGAAAGTCGGTTTGGAGCCGGAGGTTGTTCCCGAAGTGAAAGATGAATTGCAACGTCGCGGTCACCAAATCGTCGGCGGGAATTCGGAGAGCTTTGGCGGCGCTCATGCAATTGTCATCGACGCGGCTTCCGTGGCTTTCGTCGGCGGCTCCGATCCCCGAAAAGGTGGCTGCGCACTCGGGTTCTAGCGATAATTCCAGCCGTTCGACTCGTTCAAAACATTTCAACTGAAGTCTGTATGGAGTGAAACGAGATTGGGATAACCCGAATTCGCTTGGTGTCAATGGGCTAGCGATCGCCTCTCTCTATGTGTCGTTCTGAGGAGCGTAGCGACGAAGAATCTCGATGCCGATAGTAGACCCTTCGCTGTCGCTCAGGGTGACATTTTTCTAGATCGCAAGTCTCGTGCACACATCGCCTGCCGCTGGTTTTCTTTTTTGAAATCGCATATCACCATCTACGAACGTTTTGGGTTAAGGAGCTTCCCTGCATGGGTTACTTCAAAGATCTGCGAGAGCACCTTGCGGCATTGGATAAAGCGGGACTGCTGGTCAAGATCGACGAGCAGATCAACAAAGATACGGAACTGATGCCGCTGGTGCGCTGGCAATTCCGTGGGCTCTCTGAGGAAGAGCGGCGGGCGTTCATGTTTACCAACGTGGTGGATGCCAAAGGGCGCAAGTACGACATTCCGGTGGTGGTCGGTACTCTCGCCGCATCGCGGCAAATTTACGGTTTCGGCCTGCAATGCAAACCCGAAGAGATCGTCGATCGATGGAATCAAGCCCAGAGTCAGCCGATTCCGCCGAAGATTGTCGACGATGCGCCGGTACAGGAAATTGTCTATCAGGATTCATCGCTGATGGAGAAGGGCGGCTTGGGAGAATTTCCGATTCCGATCTCAACGCCGGGTTATGATTGCGCGCCGTTCACCACCGCATCGCATTGGTTCACGAAGGATCCCGAAACCGGCATCATCAATATTGGTAACTACCGCGGCCATGTGAAAAGCCCGACCCGGACCGGAGTCTTCTTGAGCTCGAGCAACCACGGCGGGTATCACTGGCGCAAATGTCAGGAGCGCGGCATCCCTCTGCAAGCGGCGCTGGTCATCGGCGCGCCGCCGTGTGTGGCATACACCGCGCCGTCGCGAATTCCTTTCAGTGTGAGCGAGCTCGATGTCGCGGGCGGGCTCGCCGGCGCGACCATCGAGGTCGTCAAGTGCAAGACCCATGACGTGCTTGTGCCTGCTCACGCCGAGATTGTCATCGAGGGAGAGATCTCGACCGAATTTCTCGAACCCGAAGCGCCGTTCGGCGAATCCACCGGTTACGTCGCCGAGCGCCTGCTCAATCCATTTTTCGAAGTGAAATGCATCACGCACCGACTCAATCCGATTCTGGCCACGATCATCAGTCAGATGCCGCCGAGCGAATCGAGCGTCATGCGCCAGGTTGCCGCCGAGGGAAATTATCTCCGCTTTCTTAAAGATCAGTGTAATATTCCCGGCATTCTCGAGGTGGCGTTCCACAGCATCGCCGTGCGCCAGATTTGCGTCATCAAGATGAAAAAAATCAATCAGGCACATGTTTGGCAGGCGCTGCACAGCATGGTTGGCTACAATCCTGCCACCGGGAAGATGGTGATTGCGGTCGACGAAGATATCGACGCGCGAAATCTCGATGCGCTGTTTTGGGCGATGGCCTTCCGCATGCAGCCCCATCGCGACGTGCTGATCATTCGCAATCGCACGCCGCAAATGGACCCCTCGGTTTTTCCACCGGGAACCGAGGGGGGTCACTCTCTGGACGAGATTGCCGGCGCTTCGGCGATGCTGATCGACGCGACACGGAAATGGGATTACCCGCCAGTATCGCTGCCGAAGAAAGAGTACATGGAGCGCGCCAGGCAGCTTTGGGAACGGCTCGAATTACCGAAGCTGAAACCGCAGGACCCATGGTTTGGCTACAACCTCGGTTTGTGGTCCGAAGAAGACGAAGCCGAGGCGGAGCTTGCGGTTAAAGGGGAGCACTATCAGACCGGTGAGAAGCGGTTGCAGCAGCGGGTGAGAGTGAAGAAAGGGTAACGGAAAAAATGCGTTCAAATCGTTCAAGCCGTTCAAAACGTTCAATTCGTTTGGGCGATGCATCGCCGCGCCTACGGCGCACCTGTAGAAAATTATACGTTTCATCGCGGCCCGATTTCTTTCAAGATTTCGTCCACTAAGGATGAATCAACGACCATCTGCGGCGTGATTGTAGGCGGAATCTGCTTCGCGTCTTTTTCGATCTGCAACAGGATGTCGACGCCGTCGAGTGGCATCCGGCCGTCTCCGCTAAAGGCGTTCACCACCACGTCGTACGATTCGCGCGCGAGTTTTTCATCCATGCTGAAGCGCTTGCGGATGACTTCGGCGGTTCCCGCCGCATTACTCTGAATATATCGCAGCGCTTCGATTTCGGCGCGCAGTATTCTTTTGACCTGGGCGCGATTGCCCTTGATGCGTTCGATGGTGGCGCCCAGGCCGGAAAATGGAATCACAACGTGATCCGCGGTGTTGGCGAGGAGCGGATACCCTTCACGCTTGAGTTGCACGGAAAAAGGCGGCGCAATGGAGATCGAGTCCACTCGGCCAAATTTGAAAGTATCGTACATGACCTTCTCATCGCCGATGGCGAGGAACTTGATGTCCTTGTCGGGATCCAAACCGAATTGTTTTAGAGTGATACGCGTGCTGATTTGATTGGTGCCGCCGATCGAGGCCACGCCGATCACCGTGCCTTTCAAATCTTTTATGCTCTTGTACTTCGTCTGCGCGACAATGCTGAAGAAAGGCGCTCTGATGCCCGTTGAAATTGCGCGGACGGGCAAATTCCTCGCCGCCGAGCGAATGACGGAGCCGATCAGTTCCACGTAATCGATGTCGCCGCTGATCAGTGCCGCCATGGCGACGTTCGGGCGCATTTGAATCAGCTCGACGTCGCTGCCGTTTTTGAGATAAAGGCCACGATCTTTGGCGACGAAGGGAACGAGGAACGCGAGAGAGCTCGTGGCGACGGCGATGCGGATTTTTTCGGGGCTTGGTTTTTCCTGCGCCGGAAGCAGGTTCACCCAAATCATCATCATCATCATCAATATCGTCAAGACCCAAGCCAGTACTGATTTGTTGATGTGTTCTGCCATTCGAAACCTCTCCGAAACCTGTTGCGTTGGAATCATGTTGTGGAGAGCGATTCTAGTTGCTAGAGGGATTTAATCAAGAACCACTGAATTGTAAAAGGCGGCTGACGGAGAAAGATTCTTCGTTTTGGCAGGCTCTATCAAAAAAAACGCTCATGGTTCGACATGCTCACCGCGAGGGGTTCAGATATTCTGGTAGCTTAAGCTACGGGGCCGTTCATCTTGAGCTCAGTCGAAGGACGAACGACCCGTTTCTATACGATCTGTTGCTCGGAATTATAGAGCGTCTGAATCAGCACCACGGAAGAGTTCAACCCGATGAAGTTTGACGCGAGCTTGCTCGTACACAAGCTGGAACAGATGCCGGCGTCGGCGCGCTTCGCCAATGACGCAGGATTCGACGGTATCTGGACCTTCGAAACGGCGCACGAGCCTTTCTTGCCGCTCGTGCTCGCTGCCGAGCACAGCTCTCGTCTGAGTCTAGGAACAAGCATCGCTGTGGCATTCCCGCGCAGTCCGACAATCCTGGCGCAGATTGCATGGGATCTGGCGCGATACTCCAAAGGTAGGTTTATTCTCGGTCTCGGCACCCAAGTGAAAGGGCACAACGAGCGGCGTTTCGGCGTGAAATGGGAAAAGCCGGTGGAAAAAATTCGCGAAGTCATTCTTGCGATTAGAGCGGTTTGGGATTGCTGGCAAAACCGAACGCGTCTGGATTTTCAAGGCGAGTTCTTCAAGCTCACGCTGATGACGCCTTTTTTCAGTCCGGAGCCGCACGAGTATCACCGCATTCCCATTTTCGTCGCCGGAGTGAATCGGCGCATGTGCCAGCTCGCCGGCGAAATGTGCGATGGCTTTCACGCGCATCCGCTGCATAGCGTGCGTTATCTGCGCGAGCGCGTGCTGCCGAACATCGAAGTCGGTCTGACACAAAGCGGACGAGAGCGAAAATCGATCGAACTGTCGAGCAGTATTTTCGTCGTGCCCACCGACCATCCGAAAGCGGCGGCGTACGAAACGGAAATCCGCGAGCAGCTTTCTTTTTACGCCAGCACTCCGCCCTACCGGCCGGTGTTCGATTTAGAAGGCTGGGGCGAAGTTGCGGATCGGCTCAAGGGATTGGCGGCGCGCGGCGAATGGAACGCGATGCCCAGCCTCATCACCGACGAGATGCTCGAACGATTTGCCGTGCGTGGCACGTGGGCCGAGTTGCCGGACAAGGTTATAAAAAAATACGATGGATTATTGGATCGCGTAAACTATTACTTCCCGCTCGCACCCGGCGAAAACGAGTCCAAATGGCGTGCCACCGTTGAGGCATTCAAACAGTGAAGACTACCCTCGCCTTTTGTGAGCGCCGGTTCCGGCTTTGTCGTCGGTGGGCAAGTCTCTCAACCGAAACCGCAGTGATTCGGTAGTTTGATTCGCGGCATCGGTTCTGGCTATGATTTCCCAATAAATGGCGCAGACGTTCTTTAAAGTGTTGGCGCCTCGCGAGGCGCTGAGTGTTCTTTTGACCGTGAACCCGGTGGGGACCGAGCAGATTCCTTCGGTGCGCGCCCGCGCGCGCGTGCTTGCCGATGAGCTTCGCTCAGCGGTCGATCTACCGCACTTCCATCGCGCGGCAATGGATGGCTATGCGGTGATCGCGAGAGACACTTTCGGCGCGAGTCAAAGTTTGCCGGCTTATTTGAAGCTCGCCGGCGTCGTAGAAATGGGCAAGGAAGCGGCTCAACCTTTGACGCCCGGAACTGCGATGCGGATCTCTACGGGCGGAATGATGCCGCCTAACGCCGATGCGGTGGTCATGGTGGAGTACACGGACGAGACCGATGCGGGATTGGTGGAAATTCATCGCGGTGTTTCGCCTTGGCAAAACGTCATCCAGATCGGCGACGACATCAAAAAAGGCGAACTGGTTTTTCCGCGCGGCCGGCGGCTGCGCGCCCATGATCTTGGCGCATTGACAGGCGTTGGCATCGCTTCAATCGCGGTGTTCAAAAAACCGCGCATCGCCTTGATCTCCACGGGCGACGAGATCGTCGACGTTGAGTCCGAACCGCTGCCCGGGCAAGTTCGGAACATCAATCAGCATTCTCTCGCTGGTTTGATCGAAGAATGTGGCGGCGAGTTGAAAGATTGGGGTGTGGTTCGCGATGATCGCACAGCTCTGCATGAGGCTATTGGCGCGGCGCTCGAATGGAGCGCTCTCGTGCTGCTGTCGGGCGGGAGCTCCATGGGGGCAAAGGACATCGCGTTGGAAACGATATTGTCGTTTCCCGATTCTCAGTTTGTCTTTCATGGCATCTCGATCGCTCCGGGGAAACCGACGATTTTCGCCAAGGCGTGCGGCAAGCCGATTCTTGGATTGCCGGGCTATCCGGTATCGGCGCTGGTAATCTTCGATCTTTTTGCCGTGCCGCTGATCCGACGCCTTGGAGGTGAAAACCGCGATGCGCTGGAAAAATTTTCGCGAACCACGCGGGCCGTGTTGAAAACTAACGTCGCATCACAGATCGGCCGCGAAGACTATGTGCGCGTTGTTTTGGAACGCAGTGCGGCCGGCTTGGTCGCAGTACCATTGCCGAGCAAGTCCGGCGCGATCTTCACATTAGTCAAAGCGGACGGCATGGTTCGCGTCGAGATGAACCAGGACGGATTGGAGCAGGGAGAAGAAGTGGAAGTCATACTTTTTTAGTTTCTCGTTTCTGTTACTGGTTTCCGGTTAAACCGGAATTCACGACTAGAACTGAAAACTGGAAACGAGGAACCCGAAAGCGATGGCCCGCAAACGATATCTCACAAAAACGCCGCTCATCGAAGCCCGAGAGATGTTCCTGGAGGTTGTCAATCCCGGCAATCTGGCTGTGGAGGAAATTGTGATCGACGAGACGGCGCTCGATCGGATTACTGCCGAGCCGGTTTTCGCGCAAATTTCTTCGCCGCACTATCATGCCTCAGCCATGGATGGTATTTGCGTGCGAGCCGAAGACACATTTGGCGCCACTGAATTCGTCGGGAAACTCCTCAGGCTTGCGGATTCGGATTCTCCCGGACCCGCCACATTCAAATACGTCGATACCGGGAACGCGCTGCCGCCTTGGGCGAATGCGGTCATCATGATCGAGAAGGTGCATCAGGTCGATAATCAAAACGTCGAGATTTTTGAATCCGTGGCGCCGTGGAACCATGTACGGTTAGTCGGCGAGGACATGGTTGCGACGGAGCTGCTTTTGCCGCGCGCCCACCGTCTGCGCCCGTACGATTTAGGCGCATTGCTTGCCGCAGGCCATACGAAGGTGCCGGTGAAAGTTCGCCCGCGTGTCGCGATCATTCCGACCGGAGATGAATTGATCGAGCCCGGCGACGAGGCCAAACCGGGAGCGGTGATCGATTTCAATTCTACTGTTCTGGCGAGCTTCGTGCGCGAATGGGGCGGGGCGCCGATCAAATACCGGCGCGTTCGAGATGACATGGCTGCTCTGGTTGAAGCGGTGCGCCGGGCGGCGGCAGAATCTGATCTTGTTACGATCATTGCGGGGTCCTCCGCGGGTGAACATGACTTGACCGCCGAAGTTGTCGCCGAAGCCGGCGAATTGTTAGCCCACGGGATCGACGTCATGCCGGGAAAGCCCGCGGTCCTGGGGAAAGTCGATGGAAAGCCGTTCCTTGGCGTGCCGGGATATCCGGTTTCCGCGATCGTCATTGCGCGGGAGATTCTCCGCCCCGCGGTGGAAAAATTTCTCGGATCGAGCGCGCGGGGTTACCCGAGCGTGCGTGCCACTGTGCCGAAAAAAATTGCTTCGCATCTCGGCTTAGAAGAATTTATCCGCGTGACGTTGGGACGAGTCGGCGAGAAAGTGGTGGCGGTGCCGCTGGCGCGCGGGGCGGGTGTGATCACCACGATGGTTCATGCCGATGGTTTGATGCGCATTCCCAGTCTTGTCGAGGGACTGAATGCCGGCGAACAGGTTGATGTCGAACTGCTTCGGCCGCTCGAGGATATCGAGAACACGATTCTCTGTACCGGGAGCCATGACCTGGCAATCGGGGTACTGGAAGATCAACTGAAGCAGCGGCATCCGGAAATCAAGATTGCTGCGGCTAACGTGGGAAGTCTCGGCGGATTGTTGGCGTTGCAACGCGGTGAGAGCCACATGGCGGGCACGCATCTTCTGAACGCCGAGAACGGTGTTTACAACATTCCCGATATCAAGCGGGTGATCCCAAATGTTCCCGTCGTACTGGTCCATCTAGCGCAACGAGAACAAGGCATCGTCGTTCCGCCAGGCAATCCCAAGGGCATATCGAGCGTGACGGATCTGGTGCGAAACGATATTCGGTTCGTCAATCGACAGCCGGGCTCAGGAACCCGAGTCCTGCTCGATTATGAGCTCAAGAAACAGAATATCAGCCCGACAGAAATAAGCGGCTATGAGCGCGAAGAATTTACGCATATGGCGGTCGGCGTCGCGATCGCCAGCGGTCTTGCTGATGCCGGTCTTGCGGTGCGCGCCGCGGCTCGCGCGCTGGCACTGGATTTCATTCCGGTGGCAAATGAGCAGTACGATCTGTTGATGGCGCGCGATTTTTTTGATTCGCCCCGTGGCCAACTATTGCTTACGGTTATTTCGAGCGAAAGCTTCAAACAGGCGGTGAATGCGCTCAGTGGGTATAATACCGAGAGAGCCGGCGTGGTTCTCTACCGGCAGTAAGGGGCTCGAACAGAAAACTTGCGTCGAGGTCGGATTTTAAACCGGCATCAGCCCATGCTTTTTCTTCGGTCGCTCTTCCTTTTTGTCGCGCAAGAGCTCGAGCGAACGAATAAGACGCCAGCGGGTTTCCCGCGGCCGCAGCGCCGCATGGGCAAACTGTTTCGATAAGGCCTCGAAGGGGCCGTTGAACCTTTCCTGATATTCAGCAATTTTTTCGGCGCGGGTTTTCGCCGGGTCCGCGGACTGCT
This sequence comes from Binatia bacterium, assembly GCA_035455905.1. Classification (GTDB taxonomy): domain Bacteria; phylum Desulfobacterota; class Binatia; order UBA9968; family UBA9968; genus DP-20. The sequence goes on from DATIEH010000463.1 coordinate 21,614, forward strand.
CGATCTCGCGCCGAAACAGCACATTTACGGCGCCGCCGCCGCCCATGACTGCGAGCTCGACACCAGGCCAAACAAACAGCTGATCGGCGCCCATTTCCCTGGTGCAGAGCGCCTGCTTGGCGCCGCCATAGCCTTTCCTTAGGACGACGGTGATTTTCGGCACGGTGGCTTCGGCGTAAGCGTAAAGCATTTTTGCTCCGTGCCGAATAATGCCTTTTTCTTCCTGTTGTTTTCCCGGAAAAAATCCCGGCACGTCCATCAGTGTGATGATCGGAACATTGAACGCGTCGCAGAAGCGGATAAACCGCGCCGCTTTGTCGGCGGCATCGACATCCAAACTGCCGGCGAGAAACATCGGCTGATTGGCGACGAAGCCGACGGGGTAACCGTCGAGGCGCCCGAAGCCGGTGACGAGATTGCGGGCAAACTTCGCCTTGAGCTCGAAAAACTCAGAATCGTCCACAAGCGTCTTGATCACCTGCACGATATTGTAGGCGCGCTTCATGTCCTCGGGAACAATTTTCTCAAGAGCTTCCACGGAGCGCGCCGGATCGTCATTGGTGGTCTTGCGCGGCGGCATTGATTCGAAATTCGAGGGCAGAAAGCCGAGCAATTTTCTAATCGCCACCAGGCATTCGTCATCACTTTTGGCCACCAGGTCCGTGACACCGGAAACTTCCGAGTGAATTTTCGCGCCGCCGAGCTCTTCCATGGTGACGGTTTCGCCGAGGACTTCCTTGATCACGGCGGGACCGGTGATGAACATCTGGCTGCTGTTCTCGACCTGAAATATGAAATCAGTGAGCGCAGGCGAGTAGGAACCCACCCCGATGCAGGGGCCCATAATGGCTGAGACTTGCGGAATGCAACCCGAAGCGATGCTATTTTCGAAAAAAATCTTGCCGATGGCGGAAGTCACCGACAAGCCTTCCTGGATGCGCGCTCCAGCAGAATCGTTCAGGCCAATGACCGGAATGCCGACCTTGCGTGCCGTTTGAATGACATAAGCAATTTTCTCAGCGTGCGCGCTACCGACGCTACCGGCAAGGACTGCTCGGTCCTGGGCGTAGACGTAGGCCGGCCGGCCGTCAATCTTGCCAAAGCCTGTGACCACGCCGTCTGACGGCACCCGTTTTTCCGCCATACCGAAATCGCTGCACTGGGTTTCGGCGAGCATGAACTCTTCGACGAAGGAATCAGGATCGAAAAGGTGGGCAATGCGCTCGCGGGCGGTGAGTTTTCCTTCGGCGCGTTGCTTTGCGGCAGTCTTCGGATCGGCATCGACGGCGATTTTTTCGAGCGACGCCAGTTTTTTTTCCAGATCTTCCCTGGTTTGCGCCATCGATTGCCTCGCTTAACCGGCGACAATACCCATGCCTTGAAGTACGGAAAGCATTACCGCTGCG
>DATIEH010000464.1:0-7926 GCA_035455905.1 Binatia bacterium
CGACCGAGTGATCGTGTCGGTGCTGGCGCGCGGAGGCTCCGTCGAGATCCAAATAACGCTGTGCCATTCGCGGCCGGCTCAGAAGATCGCCGATCGTTTCGATGCCTTTTTGATTAAGTGCTCGGCGCGTTTTGGGTCCGATTCCCGGAACCATTTCCACGCCGAGCGGCGCGAGAAAATCCTTTTCCGAACCGGCGGGCACGTAAATAAGGCCGCGCGGCTTTGCCAGGGTTGCGGCGATTTTGGCCGTCAGTCCATGAGTTGAAAGTCCTGCCGACGAAGGTAAGCCGATGTCATTTTCGATCCGGCGGATAATTGCGTCCGCTGTTTTTAACGGCGGACCGAATAGCCTATCAGTCCCGCTCAGATTGATGACGCCCTCGTCGATGGAGAGCGCATGAACCTCGGGTGAGTATTCCTTCAGGATCGCGAATACTCTGTGCGAAAACTCCACGTAGGCCCTGCGACGATTGGGCAAAAAAATGCCCTGCGGGCAAAGCCGTCGCGCTTGGAAACCCGGCATCGCCGAATGCACGCCGAATTTGCGCGCTTCGTAGGAGGCGGAAGTGACAACACCGCGGCCGCTGCGGCCGCCGACGATAACGGGTTTGCCTCTTAAGCTCGGGTCGAGCACCTGCTCCACCGAGGCAAAGAACGCGTCCATGTCGATGTGCAGATACCAACTCATTTCGCTATCGTTCAAGAATTTCAGGATTGAGTATAGATGAGCATAGCTATCTCACTCATCGATCATCCATCCTCGTCCGTTCTTCAGCGAACATAGAGCGAGTTGATAAATCCCGAGGCATCGAGTTTTTGCAGAAACGAGTTGTCGAAAAAATCTTCCGGGTTCATTTGCTGGGCTTTGGGATTCTTCGCCACGTCGAGGACGGCCTGTACGGCTTCTTTGGTCATGAGCGGCAGCCGCTGAAATACCGGCAAGTGCTCCTCATAAACAGCCTCGAGAAGCTTTTGATTGTCGGTTTTCATATATTTTCCCATCACTTTGACCGTGGTTTCCTTATCGCGACGAATAATAGAAATCGCTTCCGTATAGCCTCTGAGGTAACGGGTGACGGCCTCCGGTTTTTGCTGAATGATTTTGCGCGTTGTGACCACGCTCACAAAAATAAACGGAATATTGAGATCGGTCACGTTAAGAATATGCTTGAGACCCAACTCTTCCGCCTGAGCCGTCACTGGCGCGCTCATCAGACCCGCGGCCGCGTTGCCTGACTTTAACGTCGTCAAAAGCGCCGGAGAGCTGCCGGCGTAAAGAATTTTCACGTCCTTATCCGGGACTAAACCGTATTTGCGGAGCAACATGCGTCCGGCGTAATCGGTCGAGGCCGCCGGTTGCGTCGCCGCCAGAACTTTACCTTTGAGATCAGCGACCGTTTTGATCGCTGGATCCCCGTACAAATGGAAGATAAAACGAGATGCAGTGTTGGCGATGTAGACCGTGTCCGCGCCTTCCAAAGCGACATCGATCCCCTGATTGCCCACCAAACCGATATCTTCCGTGCCGCCGACAATCGCTTGGATCGCCGTGGTCGCGGCAAGATAGCTGAGACTGTGCTGCAGTCCGTGCTTGGTGAAGAGTCCGAGATCCTGCGCAACCCATGCGGGGGTCATGGTTCCCCCGAGGGCGTTATAGACGCCGCGCAGTGATGGCGCTTCAGCGGCGCGCACCTGAGTCGCTGCCAAAAAATAAAAGTGAAACAGTGCGATCCCGAGCCACACCCCAATTCCACGCACGCGCATATTCATCGCTACCTCCGCCGAAAGCGAAACCGATGTGCACCGAGGTTAGGTTAGCCCGACGCGCGCTGTCAAGCAGCACCGCGATTGGCATCACAGCTCGCAATCGCAAACGAAGCTTTGCCCATGGGGATTCCGAACCACGAGCACATTCAATAAAAGTTGCCTGGGTAAGAATTTCCCTGTAATGCTAAGCGTTATGACGCAGACCGAGCTGAAACGGCAAATCGGTTTATTCGACGCGATCATGTTGATTTCCGGCGACATGATTGGCACCGGCATTTTCATTTCGACCGGCGTTATCGCGGCGCAAGTGCCGTCGCCCGGTGGCGTGCTTCTCGTCTGGCTCTTCGGCGGGCTTTTGGCCCTAATGGGCGCGCTGAGCTGCGCTGAGCTTTCGGCGAGTCTACCCTATGCGGGCGGTGATTATAATTATATTCGTGAAGCCTACGGCAAGTTGATGGGCTTTCTTTCCGGCTGGTCGTCGTTCCTCGTGACATTTTCAGGAGCGATCGCTTTTCTTGCGGTGATCTTCAACGAGTACCTGTCTTTCTTTATCCCGGTGCTCGGCAGCAAAGAGTCGCTTTTTTCAGCGTCGCTGCCTTTGATCTCGATCAACGTGACCGTCGGCACGCTTTTCTCCATCTTTGTCGTGCTCGCCATCTCCGCGCTGCACTGCATTGGCGTACGCCAGGGAACCGTGACACAGAATATTTTGACGGTAATCAAAATCGGCTCCATGGTGGGCATCATTCTTCTCGGGATATTTATTGGTAAGGGCGATACCGCACACTTCAGCCCGCTGTTTGAATGGGACAAGATCGCCAAATCGAGTGTCTTTGCCTCGGCATTTATTCCGGCGATTTTCGCCTATTCGGGTTGGAATGCGGTAATCTACATCGCCGGTGAAGTGAAGGATCCCGAGCGCAATCTGCCGAAAGCCCTGCTGACGGCGAATCTGATCGTGATTGCTCTCTACCTGGCAATCAATGTGGTTTACATCTACGGCGTATCGGTAAATGACATGAAGGGCGCGGCGCGCATCTCCGAGGTGGCGACGACAGCGTTATTCGGCTACCCCACCTCGGCGGCGATCACTGCTCTGATCACTATTTCAATTCTCGGCGCGCTGAATGTCGTGATCATGCTGGGACCGCGGATCTATTACGCCATGGCACGCGACGGAGTGTTTTTCCGGCGGCTTACCTTCGTGCATCCGACCCTCGGCACGCCGACCAGCGCCATCATTCTCCAGGCGGTCTGGACCTGTTTACTGATTCTAACCAACACCTGGGGAACACTCTTTACCTACGTGAGTGTGGTGATTACGCTGTTTTCCGCGCTCACCGTCGGTTCGGTCATTGTGCTCCGCTACAAACGGCCTGAATTGAAGCGCCCTTACAAACTCTGGGGTTATCCAATCGTGCCGATCTTATTTGTCGCGGCCAACGCATGGATCGTCTGGGGCTCGGTGACTGAAAAGCCCTACGAGTCATTGATCGGTTTGTTTATCGTTTGCCTCGGCATCCCCGCTTATCTTATATGGCAGAAAAAGTTATAAAAAAGATGAGCGCATCGCTCCAGCCCTCGCCGGAGGGGATCTGTAACTCAACGTTAGTCATGCTCAGCTCATGATCAGAATTACCAAAGTTTATACGCGTGCGGGCGACAAAGGCGAAACCTCTCTTGTCGCCGGCAAACGAGTGGCCAAAGATTCGCCGCGTATTGAAGCGTACGGCACGATCGACGAGCTTAATTCGATCGTCGGACTAGCGCGCGTTTTTAATGCCGAGAATCTCGATGCCGGCGATGCGCATCGGTTCCTGGATGAGGTGCTGTGCCAAGTTCAGGACGAGCTTTTCGATTTGGGCGGTGAGCTGGCGACGCCGGACGAGGCTTTTCAGGAAGGCATGTATCGCGTCGGCGCTGAACAAGTCGACCGGCTGGAAAAATGGATCGATCAATGCCAGCAGGATCTCGAGCCGCTCAAATCTTTTATTCTCCCGGGCGGTGGTCGGATCGGTGCGTACTTGCATCAATGCCGAACCGTGTGTCGTAGGGCCGAGCGCGAAATCCTGCGGCTCTCGCGTAGCGAAGAGATCAACCGGCACGTGCTCGAATATTTCAACCGCTTGAGTGATCTGTTTTTTGTTTTGTCGCGCTGGATTGCCAAACAAACCGGCGAACCGGAGTATCTGTGGCAGCGCGGACTAATGGAAAAGCCCAAAAACAAGAAAGCTAAATAGTTGAGACTGCTTCCGTTTAATCCGGCGTAGGCCCTAAGAAAGAAAGATTTCTCGCTTGGTTCGAAATCACAAGATAACTGATTTGTCATCTCGAACGAACTGAGAGACGTTTCCCAAACTGAACGAACCAACTAAAAAGTCTGAGGGTCGTTTGATGAAACTACTGGAGGGGAAAAAAGCGGCGATCTTCGGTGTCGCCAATGAGCGCAGTATCGCCTGGGCCATTGCCGAGGCGTTTCATGCGGAGGGCGCCGAACTGGCATTCACGTATGCAGGAGAAGTGCTGGAGAAGCGGGTTCGTCCTCTGGCGGAAAGCGTCGGTTCGAAAATCATTTTGCCTTGCGATGTGACCAAGGACGAGGAGGTCGAAAAAGTATTTGCGGACCTGCGGGAGACCTGGGGCGGACTCGATATAATGATCCATGCCATCGCCTTCGCCAATAAAGAAGACCTGGCGAATCCGTACGTCCAAACCAGCCGTGCAGGATTTCATCTGGCCATGGATGTGAGTGCTTATTCGCTGATCGCGCTGGCGCAGCGCGCCGCGCCGTTGATGGACGGACGGGGTGGCGCGATTCTAACGTTGACCTACATGGGATCGGAAAGAGTCGTTCCGAACTACAACGTCATGGGAGTTGCTAAAGCGGCGTTGGAAGCGAGCGTGCGTTATCTGGCGCACGACCTCGGACCAAAGGGCATTCGGGTCAACGCGATCTCTGCCGGACCGATTCGAACCCTCGCGGCCGCTGGTATTTCTGATTTCAAGGCCATGCTCCATCATGTCGCGGAGCGCTCGCCGCTCAAGCGCAATATCGACGCCGAGGAAGTCGGCAAGACCGCACTATATCTCTGCAGCGACTGGGGCAGCGCCGTCACCGGCGAAGTTCTGCACGTCGACGCTGGTTACAATATCATGGGCATGTAGCGAGCCCGTAGCTTGCTGGCTTCAAACCGACAGGAGAAAGATCATGAGAGAATGGGAAGCATTCGTTCCGGAAGAGGAAAGAAAAATTTACGAGAAAGCTGGCTACAAAGGTAAGGAAAATTACGGCGTCAATCCGGCGCTCTTGATTATCGACGTCATCACCGGATTTACCGGCACCAAACCGATGCCGGTGCTCGATGCGATCGACGAATTCCCCACCAGCTGCGGCCAGGTCGCGTGGGATGCGCTTCCAAACATCAGGCAACTGCTCACTGCCTGCCGCGAAGCCCAAGTGCCGGTGATCTACTCGACGAGTGATCCGGACTTCAAAGCCGCCTTCGGCAACGCCACCAAGCGCGGCGTCGATAAAACCGATTTCGAGAAACTCGCCGTCGAGTTTCCTGAGATGATCAAGCCCCGTGATAATGAATTCATCGTCCGCAAGGCGCGCGCCAGCGCTTTCTTCGGCACGCATCTGATCACTTATCTTGTGCGCAAGAATATCGATTGCCTGCTGGTCGCGGGCACCAGCACCTGCGGTTGCGTGCGCGGCACGGTGCTCGACGGCTATTCCTTCGGCTATCCGGTCTTCGTCGTCGAGGAATGCGTTTTCGATCGTTCGCGCACCTCGCATCTGGTAAATCTCTTCGAAATGAACGCCAAATACGCGAGCGTGATTCAGCTTTCTGAAGCGCTGGACTACGTCGCCAAGATCAAAAGATTGGAAGGTAGAAAGGCGATCGCGAGTTAGCGAGTGAAAATTCGACGCAAAGCGTTTTTCCACCTATCGTCATTCCCGCGCAGGCGGGAATCCAGGATCCCCCGTCCTCTGGATTCCGGCTCGCGCTAGCTGTCGCCAGCGCGGCTGGAATGACGGAAAACCGGAGGCTCTAATGGCCATCGAAGCTCCCTTTCCCGACCAAGAATATTTTGATCGCTACTCGCGTGCCCAAGCCTTGATGGAGCACGACGGTCTCGACGCGCTGGTCGTGTCGGAGAAAAATAATTATTGGTACTTTAGCGGCCTGATCAGCTACCAACTCGATCACATTCAGCGGCCGCAAATCCTGATCTTACCGAAAACCGGTAAACCGCTGCTGCTCGTCTACGGCAATGACAAAGCGAAAGCCAAGGCTTTGCCGTGGGTCGGCGAAGTTCGAGCTTACACCGACGTGCCATTTCCCGAGGAAATGATCGCCGGCTGCGTCAAAGAAATGGGGCTTGGGGAAGCCAAGATCGGCTTCGAACTCGGTGACGATCAGCGTTTGGGATTCCCGGTAAATTATCTCACCCGTTTGACCGAAGCCTTGCCCAAAGCCGAGATCAGAGACGGCACCGTGGCGCTGACTGAAATGCGCATTCTCAAGAGTCCATTGGAAATCGAGTTCATGCGCCGAGCCTGCGACATTTCGATCAAAGCCTACGACCGCTGTCTGCCGCAGCTTCGTCCGGGCATGACGCGGCGCGAGGTCGCCGACCGACTTTATATCTCGATGATCGAGGAAGGCGCGCACCCGCGCCATCCGGGTTTTTTGATGCTCAATTCGTCAACGCGCTACGACGATCGCCGCTACAACAAGGGCGACCGCATGATCGCCGACTTCGGCGCTTGTTACGAAGGCTACTACGGCGACGTGACGCGCATGGCGATTTTCGGCGCACCGACCGACGAGCATCGCCGCGATCACGAAACCGCCTGCGATGTCATCGACCTTTGTTTTCAGTCGATGCGGCCGGGTACGCCGCTCGCGGACGTCTCCCGAGTCGCCAACCGCGAATTGGTCAAACGTGGTTACGAAGCCGTTGATAGCCCAAAACGCATCGGCCATGGCATCGGCATGTCGCGCGCAGAGCCACCGTCGCTCAACGAAGTCGAGACCGAGGTTTATCGTCCGGGAATGGTACTCGCGCTGGAGCCGAAAGTTCGCTCCGCCAAGAGCGCGGTTCACCTGGAAGAAGATATCCTGATCACGGGCAAAGGCCAGGAGTTTCTAACCACCGGCTGCCGTAGGTTGGATGTGATCAACTGACAAGCGTAGCGATCCCTTTTAACTTCCTCTCCCTCGACGGGAGAGGATAAAGGTGAGGGTGCTCGATGGATTTTTCCCCTCACCCTGTCCCTCTCCCGCACGGGGAGAGGGAAGAACACCTTGGAGCTTTGCGCTCCTGTCTGAGAACCGCAGTTATGAACACTAACGGTATTCTTTACTTATGCAACTACGACGTAAAAAAAGTCCTCGATCTCGGGCGCGCCATCGAAATCACCGAACAGGCGCTACGCGATCACAGCGAAGGCCGCGTGATCTGGTCGACGCCGGAAGATCTCGCGATCAAACCCGAGACCGGCTGGCAGTCCTGGGTCACCGGCTGCGCCCTTGCCAATGAACCTGTCGCCGGTTTTCGTATTCGTTCGATCAAAGCCGCGGGTGGCAGTCGTGATACTTCGCGTCCGCCGCGCGGACCACGAAGAATTTTAATTCTCAGCGACCGCGAAGGCGGCGAGATCCGTGCGATCATGGACGAAGACTGGTGCCACGCTGTACGTACCGCGGCCGCCGCCACTGTGGCGATGCGCCTGCTCGCGCGCAAAGACTCGGCGGTCATGGCGATGCTCGGCGCCGGCGACACCGCTCGCGCCGCCGTGCCGGTGATGGCACAAGCGTTTCGCTTGAAAGAAATCCGCGTCACCTCGCGGACTCCGGAGTCGCGCCGGAACTATGCCAAGGAAATCAACGAGCAATATTCTCTGAACGTTGTTGCCGCCGATTCGACAGAAGACGCGCTCAAAGGCGCGGACCTCGTTGTGTCCGCGACGACAACGTCAACGCCGTTCGTGAAAGATAGCTGGCTTGGGGAGGGAATAACGGTTTATTCCATCGGCAAGAATCAGGAGATGGACAGCGAAGTCTACAAGAAGAGCGACAAGTTCGTCGTCGACAGTTGGCTTCACTGCAAGAATAAATCCGACATGCAGCGCTTGCTGAAAGAAAACTT
>DATIEH010000465.1:0-2967 GCA_035455905.1 Binatia bacterium
CACCTTTTCGCCAAAGAGATCCAATTGTCTTGGATCCGGATCGGCGACGCCGATAATCAGCGTATCGAGACCTTTGGAGAGAAAAGCGCCGATGCGCTCGGTGACCGCTGCCGGCGAACCCACCAGAGAAGTGTTCGCCACATCGGCGCGCAGCCGGCCGTAGTAACGCATGACATAATCTTCGACGGCTCTCACCGCTTTACTCTGATCGTCATGGATCGCCATGAAAGTCAGGCCGGCCTTGCGTATTCTGTTCGGATCTCGTCCGACGGCTCTGGCATAGCCGGCGATTTTTTCCCACGTCGATGGAAAATCCGGGATCGCCGAGCTGCCACAAATAAAGCCGTCGGCCCAGGTGCCGGCGCGCTTCAGCGATACTTCGGCGCTGCCGCCTGTCCAGATCGGCGGATGCGGCTTTTGAATCGGCTTCGGCCCGACGCTCAGGTTCTCCACGTTGTAGAACTTGCCTTTGAAGGTGACGTTGTCCTCGGTCCAGAGACGCTTCATCAATTGCACCTGTTCCACTGCTCGGCTACCGCGATGCTCGAAGGGTATCTCGACGGCTTTGTAATCGTTTTCGCGGCTGCCGAACCCAAGCCCAAGAGTAACCCGGCCGTTGGAAATGAAATCCAGCGTTGAAACTACTTTGGCGACGTGGCTCGCATGGCGCAAATTGCCCAGCAATACCGATGTGCCGAGACGAATTTTTTGCGTCGCGCCCGCTGCCGCTGCCAATACCGTTAACGGCTCGAGATTATCATATGCGATCCGATCGATGGTCCACATCGACTGGCAACCCATCGCTTCGCATTTTTTTGCGAAATTGACGACATTCTCCGGTTTCGTGAGCGGTGCGGGATTTACCCAGGCGAGGCCGATATGAGCCATTCTTTCTCCTTACGTTAGCGTTTTGTGTTTGCCATTCAATCGTTCGACCCGTTCAGCCCATCCAAACATCTGACCAGAGCAAAAATAGACCAGGCTTATGGCTCTTTTCAAGATTTCAGCTGTGCGATATACCGAATCGTCAGGAGGAACGATAAAATGGAAGCGACGACCTTTAAACTGAGAACACCCCATATCACGGGCGGGCGCAGTCATATTCCTCTTGCGCAAACCGATCACATGACGGTCGGGCTCAACTACTACATTCCCGGCAGAAAAAATAAGTTACATACACATCCCGGCGAAGATCATATTTTCGTTGTGATGGACGGCCAGGCGACTTTTTACAACAAAGAACACCAACCCACCGTGCTCAACAAAGGCGAAGGCATCATGCTGCCGGAGAATCACTATTACTATTTTGCCAGCACTGGGGATGTACCGCTGGCGTTGTTTCGGGTCAATGCGAAAAAAGGCAACAAACCGAAAGTGGTGCGGGTCGATGCCGAAGGAAACAAGAGATTGGACGAAGAAATTGATTTCATTGTGGTGGACGGCGAAGTCGTCGAGGGGCAATTCTGGGAGATGAAGTGAGTTCCGATGAAACTTACCGACGTTCAGACGATTCGCTTGCGCGCGCCGATTCCGACCGAAGGGCAAGTCTTTAGCCGTTCCGGTGTACGCAACGCGCGCTCGACGATCTTGGTGCGAGTCGAGACCGATGAAGGTATTTCGGGCATCGGCTCGGCATCCGGTAACGGCGAGCTTATCGAACTGATCGTTGCCAAAGTGATCAAGCCGCTGATCGTCGGCATGGATCCCACTGATATCGAGGCGATCTGGGACAAAGCTTACGTACGCGGCGGCCACAAAGAATTCGGCAGCCGCGGCATCGGCGTCGTTGCTTTGAGCGGGGTCGATATCGCGTTGTGGGACATACTCGGGAAAGCTCGCGGACTTCCCGTCTATCAGCTTCTTGGCGGCAAATCGCGCGAGAAAGTTCCGGTTTACGCCACCGCGCTCTACCCCGAAGAGCCGGCCAAAGTAGCGCGTCGGGCGCGCGCTTTCGCCGAGCAGGGTTTTCACGGGGTCAAGATCAAAGTCGGCTTCGATCTCGATCAAGATATCCGCATCGTCCGTGCGGTGCGTGACGAGTTGGGCAAAAATTTCACCGTAATGACGGACGCCAACCAGGGCTACAGTATCGATGTCGCGCTCAAAGCTGCCGATGCCTTCGCAGACTGCGGCGCCTATTGGCTCGAAGAGCCGCTTTTTATCGAAGACATCGAAGGCCACGCGATTTTGCGTGAGAGAGGCAGAACCCCGATTGCGGTCGGCGAAAACTTGCATACTCGCTACGCCTTCGAAAATTTTATCGTCCGCGGCGCCGTCGACTTCGTCCAGCCCGACGTGGCGCGCGCCGGCGGTATTTCCGAAATAAGAAAAATCACCGCGCTTGCATCGACGCACAACATTCCGGTGTCCTTCCATACCTGGGGTGACGGTGTAGCGCTTGCCGCGAGTGTGCATCTCTCGGCAGCGCTCGAGGACTGTATCGTAATGGAGCTCGACTACACGCATAATCCGCTGCGCGAAGAACTGTTACGCGAGCCTTTCAAAGTGCAAAACGGTTACTTGCTTCCGCCCGAAGCGCCCGGTCTGGGCATCGAGCTCGATACGAATGCCCTAGAGCGATTCGCGTTTTCCGGTGCCGAAGATCTTGCCATTCGACAGAAAACTCTGAATTAACACGATCGATTTTTCCACTTGCGGTTCATTCACTTCGTTGCATTCCATCACGAGCGCGCGTTCGGAATTTTCGTTCTAACGATTTGCTGATTTCTGCTCTTCGCGCACTATTGCGCGGAGCTTCCGAGCCTCGGGGAGCATCTGGGAGTTCGCATGTGAAATCATCGACAACTTCCACTGGCATAACGGTTGCGCCGTCTCCGGAGACTTAATTCCCACATCCGGAGGCATGCATGTTTAAACGCAATTTTCATCGTTTGGCGAGGCGATTATCGTCACTAGTCGCGATCGTGACTTTGCTGGCGTTTCAGACGAGTTCTCTATCAATCGCCT
>DATIEH010000466.1:0-7243 GCA_035455905.1 Binatia bacterium
CGCCTTGCGCCATTTGGGCCTGGATGCGGACAAGGACGTCAAAATGCTCGCGCTGGGAACCAACGATGTCATGTGGGGCGCGCTGCAAACCGGTCGAGTATCGGCGACGATTCTCTCGCCGCCGGGAACACTGTTCGCCCGCAAAGCCGGAATGAATTTCATGATCGATCTCACGGATCTCAAGCTGGAATATCAAGGGTCGACGATTGCGACCCGGCGGTCATTCCTTCAGAAAAATCCGCAACTCGCGACGCGCGCGCTCCGTGCCATTGTCCGAGGCGTGCATCTGTTCAAAACACGCAAGGAAGACACCATGCGAATTCTCGGGAAATTTCTCGGCACCAAGGACCGCGAAGCGCTGGAAGAATCGTGGGAATACGCGGCGAAGATGCCGGCCAAACCTTACGCTGTGGAGAGCGCGGTTCAGGCCGTGCTCGACCATCTGAGTGAAACTCAGCCGCGCTTCGCTCAATACCGGCCGAGCGAATTTATCGACAGCCGACTGCTGGCGGAGCTCGATAAGAGCGGGTATATCGATCGGCTTTACAGCCAAACCAGGTAACGATGGAAAAGCTGCGCGATCGAGATCACGGACAGTTTCGGCTGGCTGCGAATTTTGCTCCGCAAGGGGATCAGCCGCAAGCGATCGAAAAGCTTGTCGCCGGGCTGGCGCAACCGCGACGCAATCAGGTGCTACTGGGTGTCACCGGCTCGGGCAAAACTTTTACCATGGCAAACGTGATTGCCCGTGTGAACAAGCCGACGCTCGTGATGGCGCCCAACAAGACCTTGGCGGCGCAGTTGTACAATGAATTTCGCGAGCTCTTTCCGGACAATGCGGTACGCTATTTCGTTAGCTATTATGATTACTACCAGCCGGAAGCTTACGTGCCGTCCACGGACACCTACATTGAGAAAGACGCATCGATCAACGACGAAATCGACAAGCTGCGCCATTCCGCAACCAAAGCGCTTCTCGAACGGCGCGACACCCTGATCGTCGCCAGTGTTTCCTGCATCTATGGCCTGGGGTCGCCGGAGGCATACTTCGAGATGATGGTCTATCTCGAAGAGGGCATGACGGTTCAACGGGACCAGATGCTCCGCAAGCTGGTGGATATCCAATATCAGCGCAGCGATTATGATTTTCACCGCGGCACATTTCGGGTGCGCGGCGATATCGTGGAGATTTTTCCCGCCTATGAAGACCGCTCTGGACTAAGGATCGAGCTCTTTGATGATCGCATTGAATCGATTGCCGAGATCGATCCGATCCGCGGCAAAGCGCTGAGACGTATCGACAAAGCTACGATCTATCCGGCGAGCCATTACGTTACCGGCGCCGCGCGCATGAAGCAGGCGACCCTCGCTATCCGGGAGGAGCTGAGAGAGCGACTCAAAGAATTGCGCGAGCAGCGGAAGCTTCTGGAAGCGCAGCGGCTGGAGCAGCGAACCTTGTACGATCTCGAGCTTTTGGAGGAGATGGGGTTTTGCCCAGGGATTGAAAACTATTCACGCCATCTCACGGGTCGACAGCCGGGCGAGCCGCCGCCGACACTGCTCAGCTATTTCCCGGCGGACTTTTTGCTCTTCATCGACGAAAGCCATGTCACGGTGCCGCAGATTGGCGGCATGTATCGCGGTGATCGCTCGCGCAAAGAAACCTTGGTCGAATATGGTTTTCGCCTGCCGTCCGCCCTCGACAACCGGCCGCTCAACTTCAGCGAGTTCGAAGCGATGCTGAATCAAACGATCTATGTTTCGGCGACGCCGGCGGAATACGAATTCGGCGTCAGCGAAGGTGCGGTAGTCGAGCAGCTGATTCGGCCCACCGGGTTGATGGATCCGGAGATCATTGTGCGCCCCGCACGCAGTCAAGTGGACGACTTGCTCGACGAGATCCGGAAAAGGGTGGAACGCAATGAACGGGTATTGGTGACGACTTTGACCAAGCGCATGGCGGAAGATCTGACGGAGTATTATCGGGATCTAAACGTCAAAGTCCGTTATCTACATTCGGACATCGAGACGATTGAGCGAGTGGAAATTATCCGGCAGTTGCGCATGGGACAATTCGACGTGTTGGTGGGGATCAATTTGCTCCGCGAAGGTCTCGATCTACCGGAGGTCTCATTGGTCGCGATTCTCGATGCCGATAAAGAAGGATTTTTGCGCTCGGACCGGTCGCTGATCCAGACGATCGGCCGGGCGGCGCGCAACGTGTACGGCACAGTGATTTTATATGCCGACTCAATGACCGATTCCATGAGACGAGCCATGGACGAAACCGAGCGCCGGCGGCGTTTGCAGGCCGCGTTCAATAAGAAGAATGGTATCACCCCGCAGTCGATCACGAAGGCGCTCGGATCGCCCCTAATCAAGATTTACGAGGCCGATTACTTCGAAATTCCCGTGGCGGCGGAAAAGTCGGCGCAGTATGGCGCGGCTGAGTTGTCGCGTATGGTGCGCAAGTTGCAAAAGGAAATGAAGCAGGCAGCCGAGCGGTTGGAATTTGAAACGGCGGCGGAATTGCGGGATCGAATTCGGGAGTTACAGAAACAAGAGTTGAACCTTCGGGAATCGGCGTTGACCTCCAGTGCCGACCCATGATTTTAGGCCTGCCGTTGTTCGTGGTAAGCGCGAGCCGAGGTCGGACTGGGTTATCTGCACCGCTAGCCCGACTACGTTGCGCCGCCTAGTCCTCTCAAACAAATCAAGCGCCAGCGAGTAACTTGTTGGCATCATTTGCGATAGAATTTAAGCAGTAATATTAGACAGAAGGCGAAAGGTTCACATTCGGTCAAAGCTGTGCCGAGTAAGCTTCGATGCGAATGATTTGGGCATAAATTCTTTTAGAGGCATGAAGACGATTGCTGAAAAACTCGCGAACTTGCCTTCCCGTCCCGGCGTCTACTTGATGCGGGACAAAGCCGGCAAGGTGATTTACGTCGGCAAGGCTAAGGATTTGCGCTCACGCGTACGGGCTTATTTCAACAGCGCGGACGAGCGATCGCAGGTGCAGTTCCTCGTGCAACGCATCGAAGATGTGGAGACGCTGGTTACGATCTCGGATAAAGAGGCGCTGATCCTCGAAAACAATCTAATCAAGCAATACAAGCCGCGCTATAACATTCGGCTGAAGGACGACAAAAGCTATCTCAGCATCAAAGTGACCACGGCGCATGCCTGGCCGCGTATTTTCGCGACGCGAAAAATCGTCAAGGACGGCAGCCGCTATTTCGGACCGTTCTCATCGGCGGTGGCGGCCCGCGAAACCATTGACATCATCGAGAAGCATTTTTTGTTACGCAATTGTACCGACCACAATTTCCGTAATCGCAGCCGGCCTTGCTTGCAGTACCAGATCAAGCGCTGCATGGCGCCTTGCGTGTTGCCGGTTCCCGAAGATGTTTATCGGGAGCATGTGCGCCAGGCGATGCTGTTCATCGATGGCAAGCGCCAGGAGCTCGTCGCCGAACTCCGCCAAAAGATGCAGCAGAAGTCGGAGACGCTCGAGTTCGAAGCCGCGGCGCGCATTCGCGACCAAATTCAGGCCGTAGAAAAGACCCTCGAGAAGCAACGCATGGTGGCGCATTGGGGCGCCGACCAGGACATTTTCGGTCTCTACCGCGAGGGTGGATTCATCGAGGTTCAGGTGCTCTTAGTGCGGCAGGGTAAACTCACCGAGAACCTCTCTTATTCTCTGGAAGACCTCGAATTTCCCGACGAGGAAATCGTCGCGTCTGTGCTCACCCAATTTTATCAAGGACCGCGCTTCGTTCCCGACGAGATCCTCGTGCCCGTGGAACTTGAAGATCGGGATGCTCGCGCAGAATATCTGAGCGAACGCAAAGGTAAAAAGATAGAAATTATTTGCCCCCAACGGGGCGATAAGCGCCATCTCGTGCAAATGGCCGAGGAAAACGCGAAGCAAAGTTTTGGCGAACGGCATGACCAGGAAAAAGCGCGGGAAAAGATGCTTCGCGAACTGGAGCAAAATCTGAACTTGAAGCGCTATCCTCAACGGATCGAATGTTTCGACATTTCAACAATTCATGGCGCGCACGCGGTCGGTTCCATGGTGACATTCATCAATGGCGAGCCGGACAAAAGGTTTTACCGCCACTTTCGCATACGAACCATCGACGCTTCCTCCGGCGGCGACGACTTCGGTATGATGCTCGAAATGCTCAAGCGTCGTTTTGCCCGTGGCAAGGAAGACGCCGATCTCCCGGATCTCATTGTCGTGGATGGTGGCAGGGGGCAGTTGGCGATGGCGCTTACGGCGATGGCAGAACTCGGCATCGATGGGGTGGACGCTGTGGGATTGGCGAAGATGCGCGTGCAGGCAGCGGCGCGGAGCACCGAGATCGAGCGTTCCGAAGAACGCGTGTTTCTGCCGGGGCAGAGCAATCCGGTGATTCTCAGGCGCAATTCGAACGCGTTGTTTCTGCTCCAGCGAGTGCGCGACGAGGCGCATCGGTTTGCGATTACCCACCATCGCAAGCTGCGCTCGCGCCAGACGCTTTATTCCGCTCTGGATCGTATTCCCGGTGTCGGTGGCGCGCGTAAACGCGCACTCCTGCGTGCCTTCGGCAGCGTCAAAAGAATCGAAGCGGCTACCCTGGAAGAATTGCTCCAGGTTCCGTTGATGAACCAGCGCATCGCACAAGATATATTACAAGCTCTGCATGATCCGTTGCACTGAAGCAGCCTATGTCGACAGCAGCACGAGCCCGGAGCGATGAAGCCGAAAATAGACTTCATCCGACGGCCTGGCTGGTGGCTCCGACACTGGCGCTGCTGTTCGGGCAAGCGGTAGCGCCTTGGGCGATTGCACCGGAAGCGCTTCTGGCGCTGCCGGTGCCGCTGGCGCTTGCTTTCCGGTCACGCTGGCGGCGCTGGTCGTTGCTCGTCTTCGTCGCCGGCGCCGCGTTCGTTGTCGGATATGAGCGCCATCGCGAGTTGCTGTTTCCGGAATTCCCGTCGAATCACCTACACACTCTCACCACCACCAATGAGCGAATTTATCTCGAAGGCGTGCTGCAATACGAGCCGGAGAAGCTTATTAATCGCACGCGCTTTCAAATCAATGCGGAGCGCATCTGGCATCCAACTGGAGCGCAGGAAATCACCGGGAACCTTCTGTTCATCGTGCGCACCGTTCGGCGCGACTGGCGTTACGGCGATCGTGTGCGGTTATGGATACGCCCGGTGGCGCCGCGCGATGCCGGCAATCCCGGTGGCTTTGATTATGCGACCTTTCTGGCGCAACGCGGCGTGTATGCCACCGGTTTTGTCGAGGATGACCGGGAGTTCGAGTTGGTCTCCCGTAATCCCGGCCGAGCGCGCGATTTTGTTGAGGGCCTGCGGCGCCAAATCCGACGATATATCGATCATAACTTTTCACCGGAGACCGCGGCATTGATGAATGCACTGGTGGTCGGCGAAATGGGCGGGATCACGAGAGAGATGCGGTCGGCCTATACCGATGCGGGTGTCAATCACGTGTTGTCGATATCGGGGCTGCACGTCGCCATGTTGGGGCTCGTCGTGTTCACGTTAATTCGTTTTGCCACCGGCTTGAGCCCTTATTTATTATTGCGCATGAACGTCCTCAAAGTGGCCACTTTTTTTTCCTTTCTCGCGGTTATCTTCTACACCGCATTGGCCGGCGCCATGGTGCCGACGGTACGGTCAGCAATCATGATCGGAGTCTATGAATTGGCCGTACTGATGAATCGTGAGGAAGAAATATTCGCGAGTCTCACACTGGCGGCATTGCTGATTGCTCTGGTTTGGCCCGCGGTGATCGCCGACATTTCTTTTCAACTATCCTTTTTGGCAGTGTTGTTCATCGTCTGGGGGACGCGGAAAATCAACGACTGGTTTCCCAAGAAAAAAACCGACGAGTTGCCAATCGAGAGAAGTTGGTTCCGAGCAAAGTTGCGCCAGCTGGGCATGCACCTTGCCGTGCCGTTGTTTGCGACGCTCGGAACGGGCCCGTTGATCGCGCATTATTTCGGCCATCTTTCGCTTGCCGGGTTTGTCGCCAATCCCATTATCGTTCCGCTGGTCGGGTTTGTCGTCGTGCCGTTGGGTCTTGGTATCGGGGTTCTTTCTCTAGCGGCCCCTGAGTTTGGCAGCGGGCTTGTTTGGCTGGCGGAGAAATTGGCCGCGCTTACGACTTGGCTGGTTAGCCTGCTGGCGCATTTGCCGTTGGCCAATTTCAGCGTGCCGTCTCCGAACGGGCTAGAAGTTGTGCTCCTGTACGTCTTGCTAATCGGCTGTCTTGCGCTCAGAAGAAAAATCCATTTGGTCGCGGCTCTGGTGATTGCGATCTTTTCGCTGGGCGCCACCGGGGCATACTGGTGGGGTGAACGGCTGGGGCGAAATGAGCTGCGAATAACTCATCTTAACGTGGGACAGGGTGATGCGGCGGTGGTCGAGTTGCCCGGCGCGAAGGTTATTTTGATCGATGCCGGCGGTTCGGCAATATCGGGTTTCGATACCGGCGAAGCCATCGTCGCGCCATTTTTGCGCTCGCGAAAAATTCATCGGGTCGATTATTTGATCGTGACCCATGCGCGCATCGATCATTACGGCGGCATGCGGACGATCGTCAACGAGTTTTCGCCACGCGAATTCTGGTCTGGCTCTGCCAAGGGGCAAACCAGTCGGTTTGAGGATTTAGAGGAGGCGCTCGCGAACGTGCCAATTACGCGGGTGGCACTGCACGATGGCGAGCCTTGCCGAATGCTCGATCAGGTAAAGTTATGCGTGCTCTATCCTCCGTTGGACAGGCCCGGCGAGGCCCCCGTTGTAGTTCGTCTGGAATATGGGACTTTCAGTTATTTATTCACGAGCGATATCGATGTGCGTGACCAGGCTGTATTGTTGCAGCACGCGGAGAAAATGCCCAGCACTGTAATGACCCTGCCGCGCCACGGCAACGCAGCCGCGAGCCCGCCGGAATTCATCCGGGCGGTAAACCCGAAGTTGGCCATCCTTTCCGCTGGGGCGCGCAGCCGCGACGAAGCCAGCCGTAAGCTAATCCTGGAACGTTATCGGACAGCGGGCGTCGAAGTGCTGCGCACCGATGAAGATGGGGCAATTATCGTTGAGACCGATGGAAAGACTTTGCGCTATCGGGGTTTTAAAAGCGGCAAGCGCGGCGAGATGCCGCTTTAGCGCGCGCCGCTCACCACAGAGTAATTCAGGTACGACTCGGTACAACACCGCG
>DATIEH010000467.1:0-2489 GCA_035455905.1 Binatia bacterium
TTCTCTTTGCTGATGAGCCGACGGGAAATCTCGATGCGGAAACCGCCAAAGAGATTATCAAACTGTTGTTCGAGCTCAATGCGCGTCGAGGAACAACGCTGCTTTTGGTCACCCACGATCGCGAGCTCACCCGGCAGGCGCGCCGCTTAATCCGTTTGCGCGGTGGCAGGCTGGTGTTGGACAGCGACGAGCCGAAAACCAAGCCCGCTCAGGGATAGCTTTCCGACGATGAAACTTCCTTTGCAAGCGTGGATCTGGCAACTCGCGCGTCGAGATCTACGGCGGGGCGTGAAGCCATTGCTGCTGTCGATGTCGAGTGTGATTTTGGCCGTTGCTGCAGTAGTGGCCGCTTTTTCCTTCCGGGAAAATTTACAGTCCAATATCCAAATACAGTCCAAGAGCCTGCTGGGCGCCGATTTGGCTCTCGACAGCCGGCAGCCATTTTCGCCAGAAGACGAAGCCCTGTTTCGCTCTCTCGGTGGCGATCAATCACGGCAAGTCGGTTTTACCTCGATGGCCTTTTTTCCGCGAACGGGCGATTCCCGTTTGGTCCAGATTCGAGCCATCAGCGGGGCTTTTCCGTATTACGGCGCTCTGGAAAGCGATCCGCCTTTTTCGCGCGAGCGCTTTGTCCGCGGGGCCAATGCGCTCGTCGACGAAAACATCATGTTGCAGTTCAATGCGCAGGTAGGCGACTCGTTGAAGATCGGCGAGCAGGAGTTCCGCATCACCGGCAAGCTCCGCAAAGTGCCCGGCGAAAGTCTGGCATTTTCCTTGATCAGCCCGAAAATTTATATTCCGATGGCTGCGTTGGAAAGCACCGGGTTAGTACAAAAGGGGAGCCTGGTGCGCTATCGGGTCTATTTCCAATTCGCTCCAAATACCGATGTCGATCGTCTGGTCGAAAAATTGGCACCGGAGCTAGAGCGCCTGCATTTGAGCGCCGATACCGTGAGCCGGCGCGCTCAGGCGATCGCTTCAGCGACGGACAATCTTTCGCGTTACTTGACGCTTGCTGTATTTATCGCGGTGCTGCTTTCGGGTGTCGGAATCGCGAGCGCTGTGCACGTGTTCGCCTCCATCAAGACGCGCTCGGTGGCGCTTCTTCGGTGCATCGGCGCCGGACCGGAGGAAGCGCTTTGGGTCTATCTAATCCAAGTTCTGGGGATGGCCTGTTTTAGCGCTTTGCTTGGAACCGCTCTTGGCGTTGCGGCGCAATTCATGTTGCCTTACGCGCTCAAAGATTTTTTGCCGGTGAGCACGGTGTTGAAAATAGCGCCCGGGGGAATTATCGCGGGATGCGCCATCGGTTTAGGAGCCGCGCTTTTGTTCGCACTGATTCCTTTGTTGCCTCTCCGGAGGATCTCGCCGCTACTCGCATTGCGTGCTTCGGTGGAAGCTGACGGGCCCAAGCGTGATCGAGTTGTACAGGCGTTGCTCGTTCTGATCGGTATTGGCGTCTGGGCATTCGCTGTGCTGACGACGGGCAACAAGATTCACGGGTCCTGGTTTGCGGGTGGTGTCCTGGCGGTCTTTGGATTGTTGCTACTTTTGGCGCGCGCAGCCTCGGCGCTGATGCGCAAACTCATACCGGACTATTTTTCGTTTGCTTGGCGTCAAGGCTTGGCCAATCTGCATCGGCCAAACAATCAAACGGTCGCGGTGACGCTGGCGATAGGGCTGGGGACGTTTTTACTGGCGACGCTGTACGGCGCCCAGGGCATGTTGATCAACCAGGTTGAAAGCCGCGCCGGCACCGGCGAAGCCAACCTCGTGTTGTTCGATGTTCAACGGGATCAGCGGGAACCGATCGCCGAATTGATCAAAGCGCAGGGAATCTCATTTTTAGGCGAAGTGCCGGTCGTGACCATGCGGCTGGCCGCAGTTAAGGGCCGCTCAATCGAGGAGCTTCGTGCCGATGCGCGATCCAGGATCCCCGCATGGGCGCTGCGCCGCGAATATCGCTCCAGCTATCGTGCTGAGTTGAGCAGCACAGAAAAAATTGTCGCGGGCGTCTGGCAGGGTAAGGTCGCCGCCGATACAGAGCCGATTCCCGTTTCGATCGAGAAGGGCATTGCGGAAAATCTCAAGGTCGGATTAGGGGATGAGCTTGAGTTCGAAATCCAGGGAGTGCCCGTCAAGACAAGGGTGACGAGCATTCGAGAAGTCGATTGGCAGCGCGTGCAACCTAATTTTTTTGTTGTTTTCCCTGAAGGACCGCTCGAGAACGCGCCGCAATTCTATGCTGTCGTGGCCCGCGCCGAGTCCGCTGAAGCGGCGGCCCGACTGCAGCGCGCGGTGGTCGAACGGTTTGGCAATGTTTCGATGATCGATCTCAGTCTGATCCTGAACACCTTGAACGCCATTCTCGGCAAAGTTTCGGCCGCTGTTCGATTTGTCGCGCTGTTCACGATCGTAACCGGGTTTGCCGTGCTGGCGAGCGCGGTGATCGGCAGCCGAGCGGAGCGGGTCCGAGAAAATATTCTGCT
>DATIEH010000468.1:0-7100 GCA_035455905.1 Binatia bacterium
AGAGGTCGTTAAAATCGAAGAGCCAAGGCGCGGTGATCCGTTTCGCGGCTGGGGGGAAAGAAATTACGCGGCAACGTTCTGCAGCTTAAACCGAAACAAGCGGAGCGTCAGCCTCGACTTGCGTGCCGATGAAGGCCGAAACATCGCGTTTAAACTTGCCTCCAGGGCCGATGTGCTGATCCAAAATTTTCGTCCCGGCGTCATGGCAAAGCGCGGTCTTGGCTATGACGACCTGAAGCAGGTAAATCCAAAACTGGTCTACTGCTCAATTTCCGGCTTTGGCCCGCAGGGGCCTTACCGGGACATGCCAGGCTACGATACGGTCGGGCAGGCCCGGAGCGGGTTACTTAGTCTTCTAACCGATGCGGGAAAACCCCAGGGAATGGGAATTTCTTTCTCGGATCATCTCACCGGAATGTACGCATGTTATGGAATTTTGAGCGCGCTAATGAACCGGACGCTTAGCGGGGAAGGCCAGCACGTGGAAACTTCGCTTCTGCGCGCTTCGGTCTCCTTTATCGGTGAAAACGCTGCTCGCTATTTCGAAACCGGGCATATTCCGAGGCGCAAGCATCGGACGACTACGGCCGGAGTTTTTGCTTTCGAGGATTGCGATGGTTTGCCGTTCGTACTGCATATGTCGTCGCCGGACAAGTTTTGGGAAAACATGTTCGAGGTGGTGGGTAAACCCGAATGGGCAGCAGATCCGCGGTTCAACAATCGCAAAGCGCGGATCGAAAACTACGATGTGCTGGTCGAAAGCCTCACTCCGATCTTTCGGGCCGGGCGGCGCGACGAGTGGTTGCATCAGCTCATCGAGAAAGATGTTCCAGCAGCGCCGATCAACAGCTTGGACGAGGTATTTGTCGATCCGCAAGTGCGCCAGTACGGGTTCCCGATCGAGGTAGAACATCCCCGAATGGGTAAAATGAAGTTAATCGGCAATGCCGTGGATATGAGTCGTACGCCTCCGAGCATTGGGCGGCCACCCCCGACACTGGGCGAGCATACCGAGGAAATTCTCGCCGAACTCGGATATGATAACGGCGCCATCACGGAACTCCGTAAAAACCAAATCATCTAAAAGTGGAGCGATTGAGTAGCTGAGAGCTTCTGCCGAGTGTTCATGCTACTCCTTTGCTATGCCTCCCCGCCATCAGAGCCTAGTACCGCTATCCCATGACCATCATCACGGCCTAGCGCTAGCGCTTCGCTGTCGTAAACAAGCGCTCGGGCAACTCAAACCCATGGGCGCAATGGGTCTGGCCGAGCGCGCCCAGGAATTTTTAAACTTCTATAAGAGCAATCTCGCGCGCCATTTTGAGGCGGAAGAAAAAGTGTTGTTCCCTGCGATGAGTACCGCGGCCCCGACGAGCGCGCCGATTGTCGATGCGCTCGTGCAAGATCATGAACAGATCCGTCAGGCAGTGGCGCAGCTCCAATCAAAGACCGGATTGGCCAAGTTAATTTTCGATCTCGGCGATCTGCTCGAGCGCCATATCCGCAAGGAAGAGCGCGAACTGTTTCCGTTATTTGAATCGCAATTTGAAACCGCCGCTGCCGAGAGGATCGGGAGAGAGCTAAAAATGATTTTAATGGTCTAGCCCAGGATGACGCGAACTATTCCATGATTTTCAGCAAAACGTGCCGGCGGTTTTGGTATGCGGGCGCACTTGGCTTGGCCAACGGCCATCTTCGATGGCTCTATCCCATGCCGGGCTGGTGAGCACTTCGGGACTCTCCAATTCATAGATTGCGGTGTACGCGGGCTCGTTCGGAATCTCGATGGTTTTTCTCTCGCCGCCGATGTTCATGGTCAGGGTCCCGCGTCTATAACGCGTGATGCCGAGCACGCCAGGCACTTTGCTCAGATTGGGCACGTGCTCTCGATCGTATACTTCGTTGAAAATCGCGTCGTGCTCAGGATCGACGTCCATGCTGGCGATCATCAAATATTTTGCTTTTGCCATATCAATCTCCGCATACTTTCTCACATACCCAGAAAGCTTGAAATCTCCGGCGCCGGGGATTTGATCTCGACCACGACCGATTCTTCGATACCCTCGACGCCATGAGGGACGCCTTTCGGGTGCCGGCAAACATCGCCCGGGCCGAGAATATATTCTTCGGCCCCCACTTTCATTTTCACTTTTCCTTTCACGACGTAAGCCAAAGATTCGTGGCTGTGCACGTGCAAGGGCGCCCCTACGCCCGGCGTGTAATGAATCTCCAGGAAGGTCATCTCATCGCCTTTGATCAACGGCTTTACGATCAAATCGCCGCCGTACATGGGCTTGCCTTCGATTGATTTAACCACCACGCCTTTGACATCGGAATTCTTGGACAAAATCATGAATCGCTCCTTGCTCGATTATGAAACGGGGGCACCCGAGATGCATGCCAACAAAAGATAGCTGCGCAGAAGCGCAGCGCAAGACTACGATTGCGCGAGGTCGTCGAAACTCGGTTCCGGCATGCCGGCCTGCCAGGTCGGATCGCGCAGTTCCAAGCGATTACCGCTCGGGTCAAAGAAATAAAGCTCACGGCCGGTGAAAAACCCCTTGGCTCGGTAGTAAAGCCGATCGATGGGAATTTTGCGTTCTTTAAAAACCTTACATGCTTTCACGAGGGTTTCCGGGCTCACCGTAAACGAATGGTGAACGTTTTGATCTTCGGTAAATGATTTGTCGATATTAGGGGCACGCTCGCAGAGCAAAATATTATGATCGCCGACATTGAAGCACGACATCCCCGAGTTGCCGAGGCGCCCGAGGTGTTTAAGTCCGAGCAAATCCCCGTAAAATGTTTCCGATTCATCTAGATTATTCACTGGAATGGACCAGTGCGTCACTCCTTCGACTTTGAGCAATCCCATAACGCCTCCTTTATGATGCCTCGGTATAGAACCCGTAAGATCTTCTGACGTTGAATATGGCAAACCGGCTATATTCGTCAAGTCAGCCTTCAGAACCATGGCCTGGTTTAACTCTTTTAAAGCCAAATCATCGAGCTTTATCTTGCCGTGTGATCACTAGTGCAATGGAAGCGGTTGGTGTATAGGTGGTTCCGTTTAAGCTATCCGGGCAGGGTGAGGCATCATGAACATCGATCTCCATTCCCATTTCTTTCCGCTTGAAGCGTTGCAAAATCCCGGTAAATACGAGAGCCACGCGCCGAAGCTTGTGCTGGAGAACAATAGGTTATCAGTGACATCGCAGATCGGTATGCGAACAGGATTGGGTGTCGGAGCTTACGATCCGCCGGCACGAATCAAAGCGCTGGACGAAATGAGCATCGATATCCAGGTCATTTCACCATCACCGATATTGTTATTCTATTGGGAAGAGCCGGACGTGGCGGCGCACTTTTCGCGCCGCCAGAACGAAGCGATACAAAAGGTCGTGCGAAAATTTCCTGACCGATTCGTCGGCTTCGGCAGTGTGCCGCTGCAAAGCATTCCCGACGCGGTGGCGATTGCTGAAGAGGCTAAGAGCATTGGACTCAAAGGGTTGGAGATCGGTAACGCCGTAGGCGAAAAGCCCCTCGACGATCCGAGCTTCGAGCCGTTTTTCACTGCTGCGCAGAAATTGGACCTGCTCTTGTTCGTTCATCCTCTTGAGGGCGGGCTCGACCGCGGCGATCCACTCGCGCCGATACTTGGGAATGTGCTCCAGTTCACTTACCGCACAACCATGATGATCGAGCGTATGATCGTGAGGGGAATGTTCGAGCGGTTTCCGAATCTGCGCCTTTGCCTATCCCATGGCGGCGGTTTGCTGCCGTTTAACATCTGGCGCCTCGATCACTCTTATGGATTGCGCCCCGAGCTGAAAAGCACCGTGCCGCGAAAACCGTCCGAGTATTTGAAGCGCTTCTATTTCGATACGATCGTCCATTCAGTTGCCGCACTTCAATACTTAATCAATGTGGTCGGAGCTGATCGGGTGGTTATGGGCACCGATTATCCAATGGCCATGGGCGATTTCGAACCGGTCAAAAAGCTTGCAGAAATCGACCTTACCAACGCCGAACGCGAGCTGATTCTCGGCCAGAACGGCTTGCAAGCACTAGGGCTCTAACGAGAGACGGAGAATCGGAGTGGCGTTACTTTCAATTCACGGCGTGCGTAAAGAATTTTTAACACGCGGCAAACGGGTGCTTGCGGTTGAAAGCATCGATCTTACGATTGAGGAAGGCGAGTTCGTTACGGTTGTGGGCCCTTCGGGGTGCGGCAAGTCGACATTATTGAATTTATGTGTCGGATTGCTTCGTGCAAGCTCAGGACAAATCTTGTTTCGAGGGCAAGCGATCGACGGGATTTGCACGAAGATCGGGTATGTCACGCAAAAGGATAACTTACTGCCGTGGCGCACTCTCGTAGAAAACGTCGAGATTGCGCTCGAGATCCGGGGAGTAGAGGAGAAAACGCGCCGGCGCTCGGCAGAGGAATGGATCGAGCGAGTCGGATTGAAAGGTTTCGAAGAGCATTACCCGCACGAACTCTCCGGCGGCATGCGTCAGCGCGCCAACATTATTCGAACATTGATTTATGATCCTGAGCTGATCTTGATGGACGAGCCCTTTGGACCACTCGACGCACAGACGCGCATTGTCCTGCAGGATCAGCTCTTGAAACTGTGGCTGACGACGCGAAAAACCATCATTTTTATCACTCACGACCTGGTCGAGGCGATCACCCTAGCGGATCGTGTCGTGCTTATGAGCTCGCGGCCGGGAAAAATTAAATCCGTCGAGACGATCGGTATTGCGCGACCCAGAGATGTCTTCAAAATTCACGAGGATCCGCAGTTTCGTTTGGCCTATGAAAAGCTTTGGCAACAGCTTCGCCCTGAAGTTACTTTGGATGCCTAGCAAAGGAGCATGAACATGAAACGAGTAACCCTGGTGGCAATTGCAGCGCTTCTTCTGAGTTGCGCGGCAAACTCAGCACAAGCTCAGTCGGCGAAGAAAGTCAAAATCACGATTCCTGTAATTGCGCACTCGATGACCCCGGTATTTATTGCGCAAAACAAAGGGTTTTTCGTTGATGAGAAGATTGACATCGACGTGACATCCACGAACGGCGGCGGGCCTGATATCCGCGCGCTGATCGCGGGCGACGTGGACTTTAGTTTTACTACAGGCGACAATGTGATCCTTGCGCAGCAGGAAGGGAAAAAGCTCGTGATGGTGATGAGTGGCCTCAATAAGCTCTTCATCAATTGGGCGATGCACAAGGACGTGGCCAAATCCAGAGGTGTTACAGAGTCGATGCCGCTAGCGGAAAAGATCAAGGCGCTAAAAGGATTAACGATTGGCATGACGAATCCGGGCGCGTTGACCGCGCATCTCGCGGCCTTTGTCGTGCGCAAAGCCGGGTACAACCCGCAGCAAGACGTAAACATCATCCCCATCGGTTCGGGGCCGACATGGCTCGCCGCGCTGGAAAATCATAAAGTCGATGTCGCTTTGACCGCGCCACCGGTGCCAGATACCGCAATCAGCCGCGGCTTCGCGATCCTGCTGATTAATAATGCCAAGGGAGAAGATCCGTCGATTCCGGAATTTCTAATGGAAAATTTGATCGCTCGTCCTGATACTGTGGCAAAGGATCCGGATATGATTCGACGGATGGTGCGGGCGTTGACCCGGGCGAACCAGTGGGCTCTCAACAGCACGCCGGAACAGGTAGCCGATGCCCTCAAACCATCAATGACAACCATCAAACCCGATCTGCTTTTGACTGGAGTCCAAGCCGTTCTGCCGGCGCTGAGTAAGGATGGACGGACCAGCGAACGAAGCGTGCAGGTCACGCAGGATATTCTGGAGCAGGCGGGGATTTTAAAAAAGCGGGTTGCCTACTCGGATGTTGTCAATAACGACTTTCTCATGAAATGATCACCCGGTCGCGTCTTTTTATTTATCGTATGCTCTTTGGCATGGCGCTCCTCGCGCTGTGGGAACTGAGCTCAGGGAGATTGATCGATCCGTTCTGGGTCTCGAGCCCATCGCAAGTGTTTATTTACCTCTATGGTATTATTGCTGACGGTTCGATTTTCACGCACCTTGCGGTCACGCTTTATGAGACCTTCAGCGGCTTTCTGATCGGTGCTATATTTGGTATCGGATTAGGCTTTGCGCTAGGCCGCCGAGAGACTCTGGCAGAAGTCCTCGATCCCTACGTTGTTGCCTTTAATGGTATTCCGCGGATCGCGCTTGCGCCGCTGTTCATCATCTGGTTTGGCATCGGGCCCACTTCAAAAGTAATTTTGGTGGTGAGCGTGGTATTCTTTTTGACGTTCTTCAATACCTTTGCCGGCGTAAAAGGCGTGGACGCAGAGCTTAAGAATATTCTGCGCATCATGGGCGCGAGCGAGCGGCAGATCCTCTGGAAAGTAACCTTGCCATCGATTGTGCCTTGGATCACGACGGGGCTAAAAATCAGCTTACCCTATGCGATTGTGGCTGCAGTTGTCGGGGAGTTCATCGCTGCTGGTAAAGGACTGGGTTACCTGATCAATTATAATACTTCACTATTTTCCACTACCGGCGCGTTGGGCGGAATTCTGGTTCTGGCGTTTGTTGTTGTCATTTGCAACGAGGCGATCAATCGCGCTGAATCGTATCTCTTGCGCTGGCGTCCCAGTGAAGGGCGTAAAACCGAAGGGGAGCTGTACTAAGATCCGTTTACATTTTTAGCATTTCAGCAAACGATATCAACGCAGCTCACATGATTGAAGTCTGGGAGAAAACCCCGTGTTGCTTGGGCATTATTTTTTCGTGGCAAGTTCCTTTGCTGCTGCACTGGCAAGAGAAAAATCGAAAATGGCCGCGGACGGCAGTTTGGCGCTAACACCGGCGGTACCGGCGAGCATGGCGATATAAGCTTTCGCTTGCTCTTCAGTGGGAATGCCGTTTTGTGAATAGGTATCCTTCACCGAGTCATACGCTTTGTTGGCTGGATCGGGCTAAGTGCCATCCAGTTAGCGATCAATTCGATAGTTGGCTCGCCTTGGGAAAATGTGTAGTCCAGTCCCTCGATGCTCGCCTTCAGTACCTCGAGAGCTTCGCCGCGCTTGTTTTTGATCGTCTCGTCGGTA
>DATIEH010000469.1:0-2243 GCA_035455905.1 Binatia bacterium
GATCGGCTTCGAGCGCGGTGTAATCGTCCACAGCGCAATTTACGGCAGCGATCATCGGCTCCTCCTGCATGCGCTCAAAAGTCTCGACGATCGGGACCGTTACCGCGGCATTGGCATTGTCGACGATGGCGTTTCCGACCAAGAGCTAGAGCGCCTGCACGCCGCGGGCGTGCGCGGAGCGCGCTTCAACTTCGTCCGCTTTCTCACCCTCGATCAGCGCGAGGCTGAAGTCAGGCGCTCGATGGCGCGCTTACGCGAGCTTGGCTGGCATGCCCGGCTGCACGTCAACGGCGATGATCTTCTCAATAACTCGGATCTGCTGCGCTCCCTCAAAGACGTGCCAATGGTGATCGACCATTTCGGCCACGTAGGCTTCGCGGGCGGCATGGATCGGCCGGTGATCCGTTGGGTTCTAGATATTTTAAAAGAGGAAAACTGGTGGATGATGATCTCCAACGGCAACCGTGATTCCCGGATGGAGGCCGGCTGGGATGACGCCATTCCCTATGGCAGGGCATTCATTGAAGCGGCGCCGGACCGGATCATCTGGGGCAGTGATTGGCCGCACCCACAATGGACAAAGCGGATGATGAACGACGCCGAGGAAGTTGAACTGTTGTATCGCTACGTCGATGGCGATGCGGAGCTGCTGCGCAAAATACTGGTCGACAACCCGGCGCGGCTGCACGGCTTCAAGGACTAAAATTGCCAGCTAGTTTGAGATTTCCCGCAGGCGATAAAAGCGCTCGGCATTACCGCGGAGAATTGCTTGTTTGGCGCTCTCGCTGACTCCATTCCGCTCGCACAGTTCGTGAATCTCCTTTTTAACCGTATGCACATTGACCTCATGGGGAAAGTCCGAGGAAAACATGAACGCTTGCTCGCCTGCGACTTGAATCGCGTAGGCGAGATCGGTTTCCCCTCCCTCGATTCCCACCGTTAAACGGCCCGACTGCACCAGTACGCGAATGTAATCGGCGACGGTTTGTCCCTCCGGCAAATTGAGCAGCTCACCGCGTGGATTGACCGGCGTCCCTGCCTCGAACGAGCGCGAAAGACGCTCGAGCGCCATCAAAAACCAGAGCGGCCCGCCTTCGAGGTAAGCGACGCGCAAGCCGGCATAACGATCGAACAGATTATTGAGCACCATCTCCGCCAAAGCGATCGCCAAAGACATTGGGTGACCGATGGCGTTGGCGCCGGTGGAAACATTCATCGTTTCCATACCCAGATCCCAATGTCCGCCGCCGTGAACGACAATTGGACAACCCAACCGAGCCGCCTCGGCGTAAACCGGCCAGTAAGGCTTGGCTCCGAGATTCAAGTGTACTCCCGTCGCGGGAAATAGAACGCCGCACATGCCCAATTCACTGAAAGCATGGTGCAATTCCGCCACCGCCGCTTCCGCATCATGCATCGGCACGATGGCGATGCCCTTGAAGCGCGAATCCCGGTGAAGATAAGTCTCGGCTAACCAATCGTTGTAGGCGCGCGCCGCTCCAACAGCATAGTCGCGATCGACGATTCGACCGATCCGTTGCCCGGCGGTGGGAAAAAGCACCGCATAACCAATTCCGATTTGATCCATGAACTCGATCCATCCGTCCGGGCCGGGATTTTTGAAACGCCCGTCCGGTGTAGTCGCAAACGCACCGGGCGGCGTGCGTGTCAGCGAATATTGGATGTGGCTATTCAGTGGAAACACGCCGCTCCGCAACCGCGCGCCGGCAGCGCTAAACGGAAAATGGCGTGCGATGCCGTCGCCATCCTCGAAAATATGTCCGTCGCCATCGATAATTTGAACTGGCTGTTTCATCTGGATTCCTCCTGAAAGTGTTGCGTCTCAGACGAGCGCGTTCCTCCGCAGAAAAGCGCGACCTGCCTGAACCGCAAAGACGAGAAATCTCCTCTAACACTCGGCTATAAAAATTGTCAACGATCTCGTTTCCCCGACGGACCGTTGCAGAAGGCATATCGCTTTTTCGGGATTGACTGCAACGAAGACATTCGTGTACCAACAGGCAAGATTTTTGTTTCTGGGAGGATCGATGGTCGTGGATGAATCCTCGCGAGTACGCCAATGGCACACCGCGTTGATGCTCGTTGCCGGATTGCTGCAAAGTCCATTGCTTTACGCCGCCGCGCCGCTGCAGAAAGTGGTATTCGTCTTCGCCGGTTTCAACGAGCGCACCAGCTTTATCTTCGTCGCTAAGGACATGCACTTCTTCGAAGAACAGGGGCTC